>JANNHX010000104.1:0-8332 GCA_031404615.1 Chloroflexota bacterium | reverse complement strand
CCGGGACGTGCGCCAAGATGGCCGTCCTCCACGCCAGGGGCCAGCTGGCCGTGGGCCACGACTTCCGCCACGAGGGGATTCTCGGGACGGTGTTCACCGGGCGGCTGGAGGAGGAGACGCGGGTCGGGGAGCGGACGGCGGTCGTGCCGACGATCACGGGCACGGCCTGGATCACGGGGTTCGCCTCCTACGTGGTCGACCCGACCGATCCGTTCCCGGAGGGGTATACGGTCGGGGACCTCTGGTAGGTCCCCGCTCCGGCGCCTCGGGCCGGCGGTGCCGCCCATCCCGTCCGGGACCAGCAGTCCATGGTTCGTGGTTCACCTGCCGCGATCGGGCCGACCAGTCACGGGAACAACGCTCCACCCACCCGAAACGGGCCCGGGACGGTCGTGATCAGGACTGCGGGGCACTGCCGCCCCCGTGAAGGCGCGCGGCCCGGGCAGGCCCCGCCGCTCAAACTCCGGCGAGCGATCGCCAGCCCGTGGCCACGAGCAACGGCACAAGCGCAATCCCCACGTGGAACGCGAGCGCGAACGGGATCGTCGCCCGCCACGCGGGACCTGGCGCGTCGGGCCGGGCCTCGGCGATGAGCCTGATCGGGTCGATCCCGTGTCCGGCGCGTGCCTCGGCCTCCAGGATCGCCAGGCACTCCCTGCGGTTCCGGCGCTCCGGCGTCTCCGGGAGCCCGGCCCAGAGCCGGTGGAGCCGAGCCGTGTCCGGGTCGCGACCGGAGAGCAGGGTGGCGGTCTCGCGCTGCACCTCCACGCTGAACGCCTCCTCGGGGGTGGCGCCGGGATGATCGCGCCAGTACCCATCCGCCTCTGCGAAGCGGCCAATCACAGTGAGCATCGTGCCGCTGCCGACGGCTCCGGGCCGCGTGTCGAGCCAGCGGCGGGCCGCGGGCCGGGATCGCGGCATCCTCGTGCCCGTCTCGGCCTTCCATTCGCGTGCCTCGCGAACCTGGTGGTTGGAGATAAGCTCGATCGCGGCACGCAGCTCCGGGTCCCGGAGCGGCATTGCCGCGATGCCCACGAACACGATCGCGCCGGCGGCACCGAAGAGGTTCGCGATCGCGATGGGCGCACCGAACCCATGGAGAAACGTACCCACGAACAGCGCGAGCCCGGTCGCAAGGTACAGCCCCTTCGCAACGGACGCCACTCGGCCGAACGCGCGCTTCGCAATCGCGACCGCCCGCGTCCACGCCGCCGGGTCGTCGGGCGGCACCGCCCAGCCTTCGTCCACCCTTGCGGCCCCCTCCATCGACCCCCTAACGCAGCAGGTAGCGGCGGCTCAGCGGCACCTCAGCGACAGGGTCGACGGCCAGGCGGACCCCGTCCAGTGACACCTGGCCCGTCCGCACGTCGATCTCGACGGCCGCCGTCGCCCGGTTGAGCGCCAGCGAACCGCGAGTCAGCCCCGGTTGCCCGGAGACGGGGACCAGCGCGCGCCGCGTCCCGAGCCGCCGGGCCAGCGCCCCGGCATCGATCGAAGCGGAGACGAACATGACCGACAACCTCGGCGCCGCGGTCGGGACGCCGCCCCAGTCCGGCCGGTAGCGCGTGGGCTCGGCCCGCTCCACGGACGCGTTGCCCTCGCCCATCGGGCCCCAGGCGGGGAAACCGCCCTTGAACACCCACTCGGGCTTCGCGCCGAAGAACCCGGGCGACCAGAGCACGATGTCCGCGAGCCGCCCCGGCTGCAGCGAGCCCACGTGCGCCGAGATCCCATGCGCGATCGCCGGCTCGATCGTCACCTTGGCCAGGTAGCGCAGCACGCGCGCCGTGTCGTCGCGATCGTCGTGATCGTCAAGGCCGGGATCAGGAGGCAGCCCCGGAACCCCGGACGAAGCCTCGGACCGGCGCCACGCCTTCATCACGTGGGCCAGCTGGAACGTCCGCCGGACCGTCTCGCCGATGCGCCCCATCCCCTGCGAGTCGGAGTTGATGATCCCGATCGCGCCGAGCTCGTGGAGCGGCCCCTCGGCGGCCATCCGCGTCGTCAGCACCCGCTCGCGCACCAGCGCGACGTCGCCCGGCACGTCCCACGACAGCCCGTGGACGAGCACCGTCATGGGGAGGTGCTCGGAGGCGGCGTGGACCCCGAACGGGAGCGTCGGCGTCGTGGACGAGCACAGGATCGACGGCTCGCGCACCAGCCCCAGGAGGTCGGGCACGTGCCCGCCCCCGGAGCCCTCCACGTGGTAGGCGTGGACCGTCCGGCCCGCGATCGCCGCGATCGTGTCCTCCAGCTCCGCGCTTTCGTGCAGCCCGTCCGTGTGCAGCGAGACCGACAGGTCGCGAGCGTCGCAGTAGCCCAGCACCCAGTCGATCAGCTCCGGGTACGCGCCGTTGTCCTCGTGGATCTTGAACCCGATCGCCCCGCTCTCGACCAGCCCGTCCAGGTGCGCCTCGTTCATCGCCCGGGCGCCCGCCTGCATGCCGATGTTGATGGGCCACGACTCCAGGCCAGCGAGGACCCGCTCCATCGCGAACGGCGGCTCCTCGAAGCCCGCCGTGATCAGCGTCGTGACGCCGGCGGCGAGCGCGGGCGCCATCAGCTCCGGGTCGATGGTGTGGACGTGCGAGTCCACGGCACCCGGCGTCGCGATCAGCCCGTACGCCATGTACGACTTCGTGTTGGGGCCGACAATGAGATCGATCCCATCGCTGATGGCCGGGCTGCCCGCGCGCCCGATGCCCGCGATGCGGCCGTCCTTGATGCCGATGTCCGCCTTGACGACGCCGATGACGGGGTCGATCACGAGCGTGCCGGTCAGCACGATGTCGAGCTCGGACGGCCCTGTCGCTCGGTCCAGTTGCGCGATGTTCGAGCGCAGGTTCTTCGCGTAGCCCCAGATCGGCTCGTCGCCGCGGGCCGTGCGATCGTCGGCGACCTTCACCCACAGGTTCGTGTCGCCCAGCCGGATGCGGTCGCCGGTCGTGGCGCCGTACCGAGTGCGGAACTCCTCGGGGGAGAGGCGGGTCACCGTCCCGCCTCCGTTCCGGCGCCGATGCCTGCGGCGTCCACGCCGCTCGCGTCCACGCCGCCCTCGCCCGCGTAGCGGACCAGGCGCACGGTCTTCGTCTCGCCTGGCTCCCAGCCGGTGTACCCGCCGGCAGGCAGGTCGAGCCGGAAGCCGCGGGCCGCCTCCCGGTCGAACGCGAGCCGCGCATTGACCCGGTGGAAGGGAAAGTGCGACGAGATCCGAATCCGCCGCGCGGAGCGGCTCGTGACCTCCAGGTCGATCGCCTCGCGCCCGTCGTTGACCTCGATCTCGCGGTGGTCTCCGATCACCAGGGCCCCGGGCCCGAACGGATCCGGCGGCACACCGCTGCCCAGCGGGTCCCGCAGCACGATGACCCGCGACCCGTCGCCGAGCAGCACCTCCAGGCGCACCTCGGACACCAGCTCGCGGACGCCGTCCATGACGTCGGCCGGGTCCACGGCGGCCAGCCCGGACGCCTCGACCGCCTCGTACCCCGCGCCGGCGCGGGCGGCCTCCAGCATGGCGTCGCAGATGAGGGCCACCGTCTCGGGCTGGTTGAGCGGCAGCCCGGCGGCACGGTGGCGTCGGGCGAGCTCCGCGGCGGTGAAGATCTGGAGGCGCTCCTCCTCGGCGGGGATCAGGCGCATCGGCCGATGGTAGCCGTCACCACCGCGTGCAACCATGCGGTCGCGCGCGGCGTCAGGGGGGACCGGCATCCGCATTCGCCGGGGGAGACCGTCCGATGACTCGACCGCTCACCGCGTTCCTGGCGCTGGCCCTCGTCGCCGGCTGCTCGTCGGCCGCGCCATCCCCGCCGGCGGGCGCCCCATCCATCACCCACGGCACGGACGGTATCGCGCTCGCCGCGGTCACGGCGCCGCGCCTCGCCACCACGCCCGGCAACGCCGCGCAGGCCGGCGAAGCGGTCAACGCCTTTGGCCTGGACCTGTACGCGAGGCTGGTCGCCGCGGACCCGGAGGCGAACCTCGTCTTCTCGCCGGCGAGCATCGGGGTCGCGCTCGCGATGGCCCGGGCCGGCGCCAGGGGCACGACCGCGTCCGAGATGGACGCCGTGATGCACGGGCTGGGCTCGGATGCGAACGCGGCCTGGGTCGCGGCCCTCGATGCGTCGCTCAATGGCAAGGACGCGACCCTCAACGACGACGCGGGCATCGCGCACAGGGTGCTCCTCCGCTCGGTGAATGCGCCGTTCGCCCAGCAGGGGTTCCCGCTCGAGGGCCCGTACCTGACGGCTCTCGCCGAGCGGTTCGGAGCCGGGCTCCGGCTCGTGGACTACGTCGGGGACACGGAGGGCGCCCGCAGGGCGATCAACCGCTGGGTGGGTGGCCAGACCGAGGAGCGGATCCCGGAGCTGCTCGCCCAGGTCATCGTCACGACCGGCACCCGCCTCACGCTGGTCAACGCGATCTACCTGAAGGCGGCCTGGGCCGAGGCGTTCGAGGCGACCGCGACGAACCGCGCGCCGTTCAGGCGCCTCGACGGGACGGTGATCCAGGTGCCGACGATGCACGGCTCCCCGGAGCTCCGCCACGCGGCAGGCCCGGGGTGGGAGGCCGTGGAGCTGCCGTACATTGGTGGGGCGCTGGCGATGCTGGTCATCGAGCCCGACGACCTGCGCGCGTTCGAGGCGACGCTGGACCCGGCGACGCTGGCGGCGATCACCGGATCGCTGGAGCCTGGCACGGCCAGTCTCGCGATGCCGGCATTCAGGGCGGAGACCCAGGCAGAGCTCAAGGACATGCTGGCAGCGATGGGGATGCCGACGGCGTTCTCCGGCGGCGCCGACTTCAGCGACATCACGACCGCCGAGAGGCTGGCGATCTCCGCGGTGGTGCACCAGGCGAACATCGACGTGGATGAGGGCGGGACCGAGGCGGCGGCGGCCACGGCCGTGGTGATGGAGCGCGTCTCGGCGCAGGTGGACACGCTCCGCATCACGATCGACCGGCCGTTCATCTTCGCGCTGCGCGATCTGGACACGGGCGCCGTCCTGTTCCTCGGCCGCATCACGACGCCCGAGGTCCGCGCGGCCCCGTGAACGCTAGTCCCCGCGGACCTCGTACCGCAGCCGGACCACGCCCGAGGCGAACGTCCGCGTCTCGAGCAGGTGCAGCCGGACCGGCACGTCCAGCGCCGGGAAGAACGGGAGCCCGGAGCCCAGCACCACGGGGTTTGGGCGTCTCGCGCCATATCCGCGCGAACTCGACCATCATCGGGGTCGCCGCGGGATCAGCCTCCGCCGTCGGCCAGTAGGCGGCCATCAGGTCGTACATCCGGCGGCCATACAGGGAGGTGCCGACGGATCGCCCCTCCTCGTTGAAGATGGCGTGGAGCTCCTCGTCCACGATGACCCAGTCCAGGGATCCATCGGGGCCCGCGGCGAACCCGTCGAGCGAGACCGACATCGAGTAGGTGAGGCGGCCGGCCGCGAGCGTGCCCCTCAGGCCGGCGCGATCCGAGGCACGCCGGAGCGGGCGAGTCGCTCCTCGAAGCGCTTGGCCGCGACATCGAGCTTGTCCAGGTGGTCGGCCAGCCGACGGCGGGCCTCCTCGGCGGCGGCATCGAGCCCGCTGAGCTCGAAGACGCCCCAGAACTTGAGGACCGGCAGCAGCACCTCGTCGCGGTGCACACGCAGGTCGTAGATGCCGGCCCTCGCAATGTCGGCGGCCTTGCGCATGAAGTTCTGGATGCCTGCGCCCGGCATCTCGAACTTGAGGACCTCGTCCACGATCGCGCGGACCGCCGCGGACGGCTCGATGGCGAGCGCCGCCTTGAGGATGTCGCGGTAGAAGACCATGTGCATGTTCTCGTCGGCCGCGATCCGGACCATGATCCTGTCCGCCACCGGATCGTCCGAGTAGCGCCCGGTGTTGCGGTGCGAGATCCGGGTCGCCAGCTCCTGGAAGGCCACGTAGGCGAGGCCGTGGAGCGTGTCCGGCATGGCGTGGTCGTAGCCCTTCTGGAGCTGGGCCATGCGGCCGCGCTCGAGCAGCGTGGGATCGAAGTTGCGGGTCACGACGAGGTAGTCGCGCAGCACGATCGCGTGGCGACCCTCCTCCGCGGTCCAGCGCCCGACCCAGTTGATCCACGCGCCGTCACCCTTGCCGAACATCCCGTGGATGAGCCGGTGGTAGCTGGGCAGGTTGTCCTCGGTGAGGAGCCCGACCTCGAACGCCGTCTGCGCGACGCCCGTCAGCCGGGGCTGGTCCGGGGTCCACGGGTCCTTGTCGAAGTCCCGGCCCAGGCGGTACGGGATGAAGTCGTGGGGGAACCACTCCTGGCTCACCTTGAGGTGGCGGTCCAGCAGGCGGCCGGCCTCCGGCTCCAACTCCTCGAGCAGGCGCCGGTCGAGCGCGGGGACCTCGGCCGGGCGGACGGGATCCGCGGGAACCTGGAGGGCGTCGGGGGCGATCTCGTCGGACATCGGGGTCACCAGGGCGAAGGGAGTGGTCGGGACGCGGGCCCCCGGCCCGGTCCGCGCAGCCTAGTCGACCCGGTGACGCCCACGATCAGGCATCCGTGCAGGGGTGCAGCGACCACGAGTCCCAGGGCGCCCTCGAGATCGTACTGGCGGCGCCCCAGGACGGCGCCGATGAGCGCGTTCGACCCCCCTCGACGCCGGTGCTAGGATTCGCCTCCCGAACAGCGGTTCGGTCCTGTGGGGATGCGTGGTTTCGACAGGGCTTGGCTGCCTGGGAACGCGAGCCGAGGTGCCGTCAGGCCTCGTTAAACAGGCGGCAAAACGAAGTAACTGCCAACAAGCAGCCTGCTCTCGCCCTCGCCGCTTAGGCGGTAAGGTGAGCATGGAAGCGGCCTCCCCTTCGCGGGCCGTGGAAGTGTCACTTAGCGAAGGTGCGACCCCGCAGAGGTCACGTACGCGGGAGCCAAGCCCGATCTAGGGACACGTGGATGGACCGGACGGAAGCCTGCCGATGGGCGGCCGACCAGTTGACGAAAATCATCGGACACGCTCGTAGTGGTTTCAGGCGAAGGGTTCTGGACGGGGAGTTCAACTCTCCCCCATCTCCACCAACCCCCCTGTGTGAAATGCTGTTGTCAATCACCCGGGTGGGAAGCGATCGCGCACCCGTCGCGGATCGATTTCTGGCGTCATCCTCGCACGTCCGGGGTCAGGCTCGCTGCGCTTGCGGTCGCACCTGGCTCCGCTTCGCATGAACGCCGACCTCGCCGGGCCGGACCCGCTCGTGGCCCCGCTCGCGGCCGTGCTCGATCCCCTGCACGTCGCGGTGAGGCCGTCGAAGCGGCGCCGTCGCGGGCGAGCTGGTCGGGGAGGTCGGCCGCCGGTCTACGGAGCAAAACCTCGCAGCGGGCCGTGCCAGACGGCGGGCTACGCGCGCAGGTCCGCCACCACGTCGTCGAGACCGCCGAGCGCAAGGATCGCGTCCAGGGCCGGGTCGTATTCCCTGCCGCGGAGGGTCTTGGGGACCTGGTTCCAGCGCTTGGCCGCATCGAGCAACGGCCGCGGCTCCTGCGCCGCGCCGACGCGGGCGACGCGGATCACGAGCGCCTCCCGGACCTGCCACGCGGACTGGACCTTCGTGCGGATGCCCTCGAGAGCGATCGCGAGATCGCCCGGGCTCCGTCGCCCACTCAGGATCTCCTGGACGATCGCCTCGCGGACCTCGGTGCGGCCTGCACCGCGTTCGATCAGCCACGGGACGCGGGCGAGGTCGATGGCGCCGAGGGCCCGCGAGCGCTGCGTCACGGCTTGGACCATCTGGGTCTCCGAGGACGGGACGGAGGCGCTGATCTGCTGGGCCATCGCGGTCCAGTCGCCGATCTCGGCCGCACCCGCCGCGCCGACCCGGACGAGGAGCACATCGATCACGGCGGTCACGTCGCACCCGCCCCTCGCGAGGGCCTCGAGCGCAGGCCCGGTCTGGGCGAGTTGCGGGCCCATCATCTCGCCGCACCGGCTCACGATGATGCTGCCGATCGCGTCGAGGGCGGTGACCGGCGCTCCGGCATTCGCCATGGACTCTGCGCCCTCCGCGACGAGGGCCGGGAACCGGCCGATTGGCGCCGCGCCCAGACTGGCCCGGATCGCCTCCCACGCGTCCGCGTCGGGATCCGCCACGATCATCTCGAGGAACTCGCTTCCCTCGCCGCCGACCCAGCGCCGGGCCAGGGGCGTCGCGAGGTCGGCCTTCGCCCGGCGCAGGGCGGCGCGCGACGTGCCGAGGGTCCTGGCCACCGTGTCCTTCGGCGCCGAGGTCACGAAGTTGACCGCAGCGGTCCCGATCGGCGAATGGACCGCCTCGCCGAAGGGAAGCCGTGCCGCCAGGTGCAGCCCGAGTT
>JANNHX010000103.1:0-1737 GCA_031404615.1 Chloroflexota bacterium | reverse complement strand
CCGGCCGACTACACCGGCATCCGCGAGGCGGCACGACGAGCCGGCGGGCGGCCGATCACGATCATTGCCGATGCCTCGCACTCGCTCGGGGCTACCCGTGACGGGCGGTGCGTGGGGACGCTGGCCGACCTCACGATCCTGAGCCTCCACCCGGCAAAGATCCTGACGACAGGCGAGGGTGGCGCAGTCCTGACGGACGACGACGCGCTCGCGGATCGCCTGCGCCGGTTCCGCAACCACGGGATCGCGACCGAGCTTGCCGCGCGGACGGACTGGACGTACGCGATGGTCGAGCTGGGCTACAACTACCGGCTGACGGATGTCGGGGCCGCTCTGGGCACCTCCCAGCTCGCCCGTCTCGACGCGTTCCTGACCCGGCGGCGGGAGCTTGCCGCGCGCTACCTGGACCGGCTCGCGGGCAACCCCTACGTCGAGCCGTCCGGGGTCGACGACGGGACGGAGAGCGCCTGGCACTTCTTCTTCGTCCAGCTCCGCCTCGACCGGCTCGCCGCGAGCCGCGGCGTCATCTACCGCGCCCTGCGCGCGGAGAACATCGGCGTCAACGTGCACTACATCCCGGTCCATTGCCACCCGTACTACCGCGAGCGCTACCCGGGCCTGTCGTTCCCTGCCGCCGAGGGCGCCTACGAGCGTCTGCTCACCCTGCCGCTCCATGCCGGCATGACGGTGGGCGACGTGGACGATGTCGTCGGCGCGCTCGACAAGGTCACAGAGGCGTACCGGGCCGAGTAGGGAACGCCGGGGTCCGCGGCGGCGCGCACCCGCCGTACGCCGGGCCGTCCCCCACTGGGCGATGCGTCAGCCCTCGCCGCCCTCAATCAGGTTCCACTCGAGTGGTGTGCCGCGTGTGATCGCCCGCGCCGCCCGACGACCCAGGATCGACTCGTAGTGGCGCGTGTGCAGCCCGCCCGCGGGCCGGATCGACCGGACGTTCGCGGCGGTCAGCGCCTCGCCCGCGGAAACGTCCTCGACGACGAACAGGGAGCGCCGGAACCGGCGGCTCTCGAGCTCCGCCGGCGCGGGCCCGATCGTCGCGCCGGCGACGGCGGCCTCGGCAAATCGGATCGCATCCACCATCCGTCGGAAGCCCGCCGGGTCGAGCGAGAACGCCGCGTCGGGCGAGGCCTCGTCGCCCGCGAGCTTGAGGTGCTTCTCCACGATGCACGCACCGAGGGCGATCGCCGCGACGGTCGCCGTGTCGCCCAGCGAGTGGTCCGAGAGACCCACGGGGACGCCCCAGCGCGCGGCCATGACGGGGATCGCACCCAGCTGCATGGCCTCGGGCGGCGACGGGTAGGCGCTGCTGCACTTGAGTAGCGCGATCTCCGTGGCGCCGGCGCCCCGCGCCGCGTCGACCGCTTCGCCAATCTCCGCGTCCGTCGCCATGCCGGTCGACATGATCAGCGGTCGCCCGGTTGCCGCCATGCGGCGAACGAGCGGCAGGTCGACGAGCTCGAACGAGGCGACCTTGAATGCAGGGACATCCATCGCGAGCAGGAAGTCCACCGCGGTCGGGTCGAACGGGCTGGAGAAGCAGTGCATGCCCAGCGACTCTGCCCGTGCCTTGAGCTGGGGCTGCCAGTCCCACGGCGTGTAGGCCTCGCCGTAGAGCTGGTAGAGGGTGGTGCCGGCCCACAGCGACCCCGCACCCGCGCGGAACGATGGGGCGTCGCTGTCGATGGTGATCGTGTCGGGGGTGTACGTCTGCAGCTTGAC
>JANNHX010000102.1:0-2560 GCA_031404615.1 Chloroflexota bacterium | reverse complement strand
AAGTTCGGGCTCATCCCGGAGTTCATCGGGCGCCTGCCCGTCATCGTGACGCTGTCGCCGCTGACCGTGGATGACCTGGTGCGGGTCCTCGTGGAGCCGAAGAACGCCGTCACCCGGCAGTTCCAGAAGTTCCTGATGCTGGACAAGGTGGAGCTCGTCTTCACGCCGGGCGCGCTGCAGGCCGCCGCCGAGGTCGCCGTCGACCGCAAGACCGGCGCGCGGGCGCTGCGCTCCATCGTGGAGGAGGCGCTGCTCGAGGTGATGTTCGACATCCCGGAGCGCACCGACGTCCGCAAGTGCATCATCACCGAGGAGACCATCCGCGGTGGCCGCCTCCCGCTCCTCCTGACGAAGTCGGACGTCGACAAGGGTGTCGACGAGACGAACTACCAGGCGTGGCTGGCGGCCCAGGGCGAGACCGCGTAGGGGTCGTTCCCGTCAGCTGTCGGCCCGGTCCGGCGCCGGAAGGTCCATGCTGAAGGTGCTGCCCTCGCCCTCGACCGAGACCAGGGTGATCTCGCTGCTCATGCGGCGGGCGGCCTTGCTCGCGATCGCGAGGCCGATGCCGGTGCCCTGGGGCGCATCGGTGGCGTTGAGACGGGTGAATGGCTCGAAGATCCGGTCGTGGAACGCGGCCGGGATGCCGATGCCGTTGTCGGCAAGGGCGACGGTCACCGTGCCTCCGTGGTGGCGCGCGGAGAGCGTGAGCCTCGCCGGGGCGCCGGGGCGGCGGTAGAGCAGGGCATTCTCCACGAGGTTGGCCAGGATCCGCTCCAGGAGCACCGGGTCGGCGAGTGGGACCGCCAGCGGTTCCACGACCTCGAACGTCGCCCCGGCCTCCTCGATGGGCATCGCGAAGGTGTCCCGAAGCGAGGCAACGAGCGGCCCCAGGGGCACGGGTTCGGCCCGGGTGGCGGCGCCGCCCAGGCGCGCGTAGTCCAGGAGCTCCTCGATGAGCACCTGCATCCAGGCCGTGGAGTCGACGATCCTGTCGACGTAGTGGTGGCCCTTCTCGTCGAGCGCGTCCCCATAACGCCGGGCCAGGAGCTCCGTGAAGCCGCTGATCGCCCGTAGCGGCGCGCGCAGGTCGTGGCTGACCGAGTAGCTGAACCTCTCCAGCTCGCGGTTGGCAGACTCGAGCTCGGCCGTGCGCTCGGCCACTCGCGCCTCCAGCGTTTCATTGAGCTCGCGGATCTGCGCCTCGGCCGCTTTGCGCTCCGTGATGTCGATCCCGAACGAAATCGTGCCGGCGACCTCGCCGTTCCGATGGAGGAGGCTGTTCTGCCAGCTGAGTTGGCGCTCTTCGCCTGCCTTGGTCTGGATCGGGTTCTCCCATGTCCTGGGCACCTCGCCAGACCGGGTGATCCTCTCGAACTCCGTCCAGACCTCCGGGAAGCGAGCCTTGGGCACCACGAGCTCGAACCAGTCCTTGCCGACGGCGTCGGCAAGGCTGTACCCGGTGATCCGAACGGCGTCGGAGTTGAGCCGGACAACCTCGCCGCGCAGGTTCAGCTCGACGAAGACGACGTTGGCGGTGTCGATCAGGTCATCGGCGAACCCCATGGCCTCCCGCAGCGCCTCCTCCGCAGCCTTGCGCTCCGTGATGTCGCGGGCGATCCCGAACAGGCCCGCAAGGGAGCCGTCAGCGCCGCGGAGTGGGCCCTTGGTGGTGAGGAAGGTGCGGACCTCGCCTGTCGAATCGGTGGCCGTCTCCTCGTAGGTTGTAGGGGCTGCCATTGCCATGGCCGCCCGGTCACCCTCCATGACGACCGCCGCCTCGTCGGCCGGGAACAGCGAGGTGTCGTCCTTGCCCAACACCTCCCGGGAGCCCTTGCCGACGATGGCCTCCGCGGCCGCGTTGAACAGCAGGTACCGTCCCTGGGGATCCTTCGCATAGATCGCGTCCGTCGTGCTGCCGATGACGGACTCCAGCAGCCGCCGGCTCTCGCCGAGGGCGTCCTCGGCCATCTTCCGATCGGCGTTCGCACGATCGAGGGACCGACCGATCGCCGCCGTCGTCCTGGCCGCGAGCGTCGAGAACACGGCGAAGACCACCACGGTTGCGATTGCATCGACCAGTGCCGTGGGCAGGGTCGCCGACCCAGGAAGATCGACGTAGTTGTCGACGATCTCAGTCGCCACCATCGCCAGCAGGAGCAGTGGCAGGAACACCCGGTGGAGCCGCGCCTCGAGGGAGTCGCCGGCCATCATCGTGAGCGGCCAGCAGCCCGGTCCGGCCGCGGCGACCAGCCCGACCCCGAGGAGCAGCAACAGGACGCCGGTGAGCAGGGCGACCGGGATCGTCGGCCCCCCGTAGAACAGCGGCGTCCCATAGGCATACGCGAGGGCGATCGTCAGCGCGCCGACGGCCACCGCCGTCGCGCCGATCGCCGCCAGTGCCCGGGGCCTGCCCTGGACGCCCGAGACCAGGGCGAACGCCGCCAGGGCAGCCACCGAGAGAGCGCCGGCGGTGATGGGTGACATCCGGCCGATGGTCGGCTCGACGTCTTCCGGGACGAGGCCCAGCAGCCGTTCTAGGTCAACCTGAATCGCGCCCAAG
>JANNHX010000101.1:0-3382 GCA_031404615.1 Chloroflexota bacterium | reverse complement strand
GGACGACCAGCCGGCGCTCGTGGAGACGGAGATCCGGCACGTCGCCGAGGCGATCGCGCTCGTCGCCGCGCCCGACCCGGCCATCGCCCGGGCCGCCCGCGACGCGATCCACCCTCGAACGGAGGCACTCCCACCCATCCTGGACCCACTCGCGGCCACCGAGGCCTGCAAGACCTTCGAAATCGCGAAGGGCGACCTCGACGCCGGCTTCGCGGCTGCGGATCTCGTGGTCGAGGGCACCTACCGGACCGGGCACCAGGAGCAGGCGTACATCGAGCCGCAGGCCATGATCGCCATCCCCCGCCCGGACGGCGGGATGGTGGTGCACGGCTCGCTCCAGTGCCCCTACTACGTCCACCGGGCACTCGCCCGGGCACTTGCCCTGGAACCGGACCGGGTCGTGGTGATCCAGGAGGAGACCGGCGGCGCCTTCGGTGGCAAGGAGGAGTACCCGTCGCAGCTCGCGATCCACGCGGCGCTCCTCGCGCGCAAGGCGGGGCGCCCGGTCCGCATGGTCTACGAGCGGCACGAGGACCTCGCGGCGACCACCAAGCGCCACCCGTCGGTCGTGCACCATCGCACGGGCGTGCTGCGCGACGGCACGCTCGTTGCCCAGGAGATCGAGTTCCTGCTCGACGCGGGGGCATACGCGACCGTCTCCCCCGTCGTCGTGTCCCGGGGCGCCATCCACGCCGGTGGCCCCTACCGGTGCCCGAACGTCCGCATCCGCGCGCGGGCGGCGATGACCAACACACCACCCAACGGCGCGTTCCGCGGCTTCGGGGCCCCGCAGGCCGAGTTCGCGGCCGAGCTGCAGATGGACCGCGTCGCCGAGGCCGTCGGCCTCTCGCCGGTGGAGATCCGGCGGCGCAACGCGTACCGCGAGGGCGACACGACCGCGACCGGCCAGATCCTGCGCGGGAGCGTCGCCGCCCTCGACGTCCTCGAGGCGGCCGCGGGCGGGGCGGAGTTCGACCGGGTCCGCGCCCGCCACGACGCGGAGGCCGAGGCCGCTGGACCCGATGCTCGCTCGAGCTCGGGCGTGGGGATCGCGCTGGGCTGGCACGGCGCCGGGTTCACGGGCTCGGGGGAGGCCTACCTCGCCAGCGTCGCGACCGTCGAGCTCACCGCCGACGGCCGGATCCTCGCCCTCTCATCGCTCACGGAGATGGGGCAGGGCGCCAGGACGGTCCTGGGGCAGGTGGTCGCCGAGGCGCTCGGCGTGGGCTTCGAGGCGGTCGAGGTGGCGCAACCCGACACGTCCCTGGTGCCCGACACCGGCCCCACCGTCGCCTCGCGCACCACGATGGTCGGCGGCGGGCTCCTCGCGACCGCGGCGGCCCACCTCCGGGGCGACGTCGAGGCGAGGACCGGACGGCCGTTCGCGCAGTCGTACCGGGACTTCGCCCGAGACCACGGCGGGCTACGCGCGACCGAGCAGTTCCACGGCTTCCCGGACATCGAGTGGGACGACGCGACCTACCGCGGGGACGCGTATCCGGCCTTCAGCTGGGCATGCGCGGTGGCCGCGGTCGACGTCGACCGGGCCACCGGGGAGGTGCGCGTGCGATCGGTGGTGCACGCGGTCGACGCCGGGCGGATCATCAACCGGGTCCTCGCCGAGGGCCAGGTGGAGGGCGGCACCCTCCAGGCCGTGGGCTACGCCACGATCGAGGAGATCCTGCTCCGGGACGGCGCCTACCGCAACGACCGGATGGCCACCTACCTCATCCCGACGGCCGTCGATGCCCCGCGCATCGAGACGATCATCGTGGAGCGGCCTTTCGCCGGTGTGCCCCACGGCGCCAAGGGCCTTGGCGAGCTGCCGATGGACATCCCGGCGCCCGCGATCGTCGCCGCGATCCACGACGCGACGGGGGCATGGATCCACGAGATCCCGGCGACCCCCGAGAAGGTCCTGGCCGCGATCCAGGCCCGGGAGACGGAGGCGGACCGATGACCGCGCTGGTCCACGGGTCCGGCACGATCCGGTTCTCCGTCAACGGGCGGCCGGTGGAGGCGGCGGTCGACGGTGGGCGCCGACTCCTCGACGTCCTGCGGCTCGATCTCGAGCTGACCGGCTCCAAGGAGGGCTGCGGCGAGGGCGAGTGCGGCGCGTGCGCCGTGCTGCTCGACGGCGAGCTCGTCAACAGCTGCCTCGTGCCGGTGGGCCAGGCGGCAGGGCACGAGGTGCTCACGATCGAGGGGCTCGCGCGCGACGGACGGCTGGCTCCGGTCCAGGCCGCGTTCCTCGAGCTCGGCGGCACGCAGTGCGGCATGTGCACCCCCGGGATGCTGCTGGCAGCCCACGCGCTGCTCGCGTCGCGCCGCCCGTCGGGCGACGCGGACATCCGCGAGGCCATCGCCGGGAACCTGTGCCGGTGCACCGGCTACACCAAGATCGTCGAGGCGATCGAGGCCGCGGAAGACGAGGACCTGCCCGGGGCCGCGACCCTGTCCGACGGCGCGCCGCCGGTCCGCGTCGCGTCCGGGACGACCGGCGCCGAGCCCGCCATGGTCCACGCCACGTCGCTGCCCGACGCCCTCGCGCGGCTCGCCGCGGACCCGCGCCTGCGCCCCGTCGCGGGCGGCACGGACCTCATGGTTGAGGCCGCCATGGACCCGGCACGCCAGCGGCCGCTCCTTGACCTCGCGGGCCTCGACGAGCTGCGCGGCATCACCGTCGCCCATGACGAGCTCGTGCTCGGGGCGCTCACCGGGTGGGAGGAGCTCCGCCGCTCCTCCTTCGTCCACGCGGCGCTGCCGGTCCTCGCCGAGGTGGCGGCGTCGATGGGCGCCGTCGCAATCCGCAACCGCGCGACCATCGGCGGCAACTGCGTCACGGCATCGCCGGCGGGCGACCTGCTCCCGGTCCTGCTCGCGACGGATGCCCGCCTCGAGATCGCGGGCCCGCGAGGCACCCGCACGGTCGCGGCCGACGCGTTCTGGACCGGCTACCGACGGACGGCGCTCGAGCCCGGCGAGCTGCTGGTCGCGATCCGCATCCCGCTCGTGCCCGGGCGCTGCGTCCGGTTCCGCAAGGTCGGGACGCGCCGGGCGCTCGCCATCGCCAAGGTCCTCGTCGCGGTCGCCTGGATCGACGGCGACGAGCCGAATGACGCGGCCTGGCGCGACGTCCGCGTCGCCCTCGGCTCCGTCGCGGAACGACCGGTCCGCGCCCTTGCGACCGAGGCGGTCCTCGAGGGCCGCACGCCGAGCGCGGCGCTCGCGACGGAGGCGGCCGCGGCCGTCGAGGCCGAGGTCCACCCGATCGATGACATCCGCTCCACCGCGGCCTACCGGCGCGCGGTGACGGGCCGGGTCCTGCGCCGCATCGTGACCGACGCGATCCAGCACCCCGGCTGACCGGCCCGCGCGTCCG
>JANNHX010000100.1:0-1900 GCA_031404615.1 Chloroflexota bacterium | reverse complement strand
CCTGGATCTGCTCCATCAGCATTCCTCCAAGTCCGACCCCATGGGCAAGGCCTTCGACTACGCCGAGGCGGGGTCTGCTTGTAGTAGCCCAGGGCCGCGACGGTCGGCATCTTCTCGTCGATCTTCTGCTCGATCTCGTCGATCGTGAGCCTGAAGACCTTCCACTCGCCATCAGCCTCGGGAGCGAGCGGCGAGATCGCGTCGTTGAGCAGGAGCTGCGGCACCTGGACGAACGCCGGCTTGACCGCCGGATCCGGCCACGTCGCGTCCGCCCCCAGCATGTCGGCGAGGATCTTGAAGACCTCGTCGCCGTACACGGACGGGATGGCCAGGGCGAGGTTGCCGAGGTAGCGGCGGACGACGTCGCGAGCGGCGATGTCGTGGCTGGACCAGCCCGCCGGGATGTTGGGATCCGCGGACGGAGCCGCGGAGGCTGCGGCGGACGGGGCCGCGGAGGCTGCGGCGGATGGAGCGGCGGAAGCGGGCGCCTGGGTGGCGGCACCCGGGGTTGGCGGGGCACCGAAGCTCCATGCGGGAGCCGCGGCGGTCGTGCAGGCGGCGACGCTTGCCGCGACACCGGTGAGACCGGCGGCGCCCGCGACGCGGAGGAACCCGCGGCGGCTCAGCGGGCTGCCGGCGATGCCGTTCTGCTCGGGCTCGGCGGGGGGCGCGACGTCGGGCTGGGTGGGAACGGTGGGCTCCACGGACACGGGCACTCCGTCTGTACAGGGGACTGCGGGATCGGGTTATGTTGTGCGGGCATCCTACATCTGCGTAGTGACCAATGGCCCGAAACCCATGGCCCCCATGCCCGCACCGGACCGCGGGCTGGTAGGCTCGCGCCGATGACGTCGCCCGCCCGACCCTCCACCGACCGCGTCGAGCCGTTCCCGCTGGTCGCCACCCTCGACGCGCTCGAGCGGTGGCAGGGCGAGCCGACCAGGGAGCGCCTCGCGGCCCTGCGGACCCGCCTGGACGGCGTGCTGGCCACGGTCGGCGCCGGCGGCCTCGTGCTCGAGGTCTCCGCCCCGCCTCTCGCCACGCTCGAGATCGGCGCAGGCACGCTGGCCGTGATCCCGCCGGAGAGCGGACGAGGTCACCTCGCTGTGTTCTCCCTCGGCTCGCACGAGGGCCACCATGCGCTCGGGCGGCTCTACCTCGACGCGCCCGAGGCCGCGGTCGAGCCCATCGTGCGCGGCCTGGAGGTCGTCGTGGACGCTGCCTGGTCTCGCGCGGAGGTGCACGGGCGCGCGAAGCGTCTCGCCGCGCTGGAGGCCGCCACGCGGGCCGTCGCGGCGGAGCTGGACATCGACCGCGTCCTCGGCGTCATCGTGGATCGCGTGCGCGAGCTCGTCGGCGCGCGCTTCGCCGCCCTGGGGATCGCGGACGGCCGGGGCCGGATCGAGCGCTTCATCACGAGCGGCATCTCGCCGGAGGGTCGCGCCGCCATCGGCGCCGTGCCGAGCGGCCACGGCCTGCTGGGTCTGACCATCAGCGGCGGCCAGACGGTCAACGCCCAGGACATCGGGGAGCACCCGGCCCGCTATGGGTTCCCGCCCAACCACCCGGTCATGACGTCCTTCCTCGGCGCGCCGGTCATGGTCAAGGGCCGCTCCGTCGGCAACCTCTACCTTTCCGACAAGCCGATCTGCGAGCCGTTCAACGTGGACGTTGAGCGCCTCGTCGAGATGTTCGCCGTCCACGCCAGCATCGCCATCGACAATGCCCCGCCTCCACGACCAGGTGCAGCGAATGGCGGTCGTCGAGGAGCGGGAGCGCATCGGCAAGGACCTCCACGATGGGATCATCCAGGCCATCTACGCCGTCGGCCTGTCGCTCGAGGACGTCCCGGAGCTGGTCGAGGTGGACGATGGCCGCCTCGAGGCGGTCGCCAGGGTGG
>JANNHX010000099.1:0-3931 GCA_031404615.1 Chloroflexota bacterium | reverse complement strand
GGAGGAGAGGATCTTGCGGTCGCACATCACCAGGGAGACGCCGTTCGGGTGGAGCTCGTCTTCGAGCAACTCGATCGTCCGGCGCAGGTTGCGCTGCCAGCGGTCGGAGTAGCCAGTGAGGAGGAGGTCGAAGCGACCCGCCCGGAGGTCCTCGACCATCGTCGCCATCGTCGCCGAGCGCCAGACGGTGCGGCCGCTGTGGGCGACCTGGTAGACCAGGCCGGTGTCCACGAGGCCGTGGCGCTCGATGAACCGGTCCTGCTGCTCGCGCTGGCTCGCCGGGCCGTACCGGTCGTACTGGCCGGCCGTGGACTCGCGGATCCAGCGGGCCGCCCGCAGCCCCCGGATGTCGTCGAGCGTGCGCGGCAGGCGCTTCATGCCGCGGCGTCCTTCGCGAGCCTGTCCATCGCGGACACCTTCGCGCTGCCGTCAAGGCGCTCCCGGTGCAGCTGGTCGGGGCCATCCGGGTAACGCCGGTGGAGGGCCTCGACGTAGCGGGCGAGGGCGGCGACGAGCGGATCACGCTCCGCCGGCCGCACGTGCTCTCTCATGCTGCGTCAGTTCGCGCTCTGGATCGTGTACGCGACCGCGATCGCGAGCGCCGACCAGACGTCGCGAGCGATCCCGTACAGCGGGCCTGGGGCTGCCTTGCGGCCGACCGCGGCCGAGCCGCCAAAGCGATCGATGAGCGCCTGCCGGATGTTGGCGTCCTTCGCCCGCGAGTCGCCGCACAGCGCGAGCTTCACCGCTCGGCGCGGGAGCATGACGACCGGCACGCGGCTGGCGGCCTCGGCGAAGCGGCCCGCCCACCAGACCGTGTCGAACACCTCGGCGCCGACCGCCATCCCGTACGACTCGACCTTCTCGATGACGACGACGTCGGGCAGCCCGCCAGACCGCAGCGCCTTGACGAGGACGTCGTTGGTCGTGATCCCGAACCCTCCGGGCCTCGTGCCGTCGAACCGCAGCCAGGCGCTCCTGGTCGTGCCCGGGTCGATGGCGAGGATCGTGGTCACGCCGCCTTGCCGCCGTTCTTCTGCCAGTCCCACAGGTTCAGGCAGGCGCGGAAGGCGATCCAGTCGCGCTCGGTGACGTCCGCCTCGTACAGCCGGGTGCCGCCGTCGGTGACGTGGACGATGCCGAACCGGGTCACCGCCGGTAGCGGGTGCCGCTCGGGATCGCCGATCCGGGCGATGAACCCCGCGTTGGCATAGGCCGCCAGCTGCAACCGGTGGTCGGCGTAGACGCTGCCGTCCGGCCAGGCGACCGACTTCCCGGTCTTCCAGTCGAGCAGCCAGGTCTCGCCGTCCAGCTCGGCGATCAGGTCGAGCGTGCCGCCGTAGCCGAGGGTCTCGTTGATCAGGCGGACTTCCAGGAGCGCAGGATCCGCGTGTGGGGACCCCCGGTCGGCCCTTCGTGCGTTGACGAGGCGCGCCCCGTTGGCCGAGTTCCTCGATCGGCACAGCACGCGGGTGTTGGCGGGATCGAACGGCGCGCCACCATCGATGAGCGCGGTGACGTGGTCGAGCGTCAGGTCACGCGTCGGGTGCGCCGGATGCTCGGGACCATCGCCCGGGCACACGTAGCCGTGCTGGCCGACGTGACGAGCGATCATCCGCTTGGACAGGCGGGTCCATCGCGGGTCCGCATGGACGTGATGGTTGGCACCGATGCCCGACAGGCGCGGATGCTCGGTGCAGCGGCTACCCGCGCGGCTGGTGATGACACCGCAGACCGTGCACAGCTTCACCCGCGAATCGTCGGCGGGGTGGCTGGCGCGGTCTATTCGCCTGCGGTGCTACGTCTGCGGGACCAGGAGGGGCCTCCGCGCCGGGATCTCCTTCTATCCAAGACAGCGGGGCTCCCTACGAGGTCGAGATCGACCGCTTCTGAAACCGAGGCCTTCTACTCGTCCGGCTTCAGAGTTGCTTTGAATGGATACCCTTCGATGCGACCCTTGATTGTCTTGCCGTCCGCCGAGACGTCCGCCGACCACTCGATCGGGTGCGCTGCAGAGTCGCCGCCCGCGGCCCAGCCGCAGTCGGCGTTCTTCGACTTCCGCCACGTGATCTCAAAGACATCTTGGATCGTGCCGGAGCCGCCCAGATGGCGGCTGGCGGGGTCGTAGCGGCCACCCAGCTTTGTCCGGGACGTGTACGTGTATTTGCACGATGGCGTGCTGACCCACTGCTTGGTCACCGCCTTCCCGCTGATGTCGCCGCCGGTGAGGGAGAACCGGATCGTGTACGCGGCTCCCCTTAAGCCCATTAGGCAAGCGCCTGCAACGCAATCTCGCGGGAGTTCGCCGGTCGCGACCACGGGCGCAGGGACAGGTGTCGGCGTTGGCCTCGGCGTCGGCGTCGGCGTGACCGCTGCGACGCCGCACGCGGACAGGTCGGCGGTCTTGACGGTTGGCTGGGGGTTGAGCGGCGCGGTGTTGCCGGACGCCTTGGTGGTGGACGCGAACGACGCGCACTTGTGGAGGTCGAGGGTCGGTGAACTCGCGGGCGGGAAGTCCTTGCCGGCGATCGTGAAGGCACCGGTGAAGGGGACACCGACCATCCACCTCGACCTGGGCAGCGGCCCGTTGGCGTCCTTGCGCACATCGAGGCTCATGTGGATCCACGGATCGTCGGGACGGCGCAGGCCCAGGACCGTGCCCGCCGCGACGGCTCCGCTCGCGCGCAACCCGGACAGATGGCAGACGGTGAGGTTGAGCTCCGGGAACGCGGTCGGGACGATGCCGATGCAGCCGCTGCTGCTGACGTCGGTCCACGCGATCTTGCCCGTGATCGGTGCCAGCACCAACAGGTCGTCGACCTTGCTGGGCACGAGGTCGAGGCCGTACTGCTGGTTGGTGCAGTGGTCGTGCCCGTAGCCCTTGTTGCATGTCCCACCGGGCATCGGGTTGTCGTAGCCGTTCAGCACGGTCAAGGTCTGGCCAGCCGGGACCGGGGCGACGATGCCGGCCGAGCCCTTGGGCGGGATCGTGCCGGCCGGGACCGCGATGCTCGCCCTGGCCGCGGCGGACGCGACAGCGGACTCGACCGCGGTCGGCGAGGCGCTGCCGCACCCCACGAGGACCACCGCCAGGGCCAAAACCGTCGCCAGACGCAAGATCGACATGCGCTCCTCCCCTATGAGACTGTGCCCCGCCTGCTTCACCAGCGGGCGATGGGAGCGGGGTGTCGAGTGCAGGCTACGGAGCCTGGGTGGTGGCGTGTCAACGTCCGAGTGGCCCCTTCCGATCTGCCCACTACCCCTGTCTCAGCGGGGCTCCAAGCTCGAGATAACGAGCCACCCCTCGGCCCGACCTGCGTAGATCAGCTGCTCCGTCGTCAGGCCCGACCGCGCTCGCAAGTCGGCGAGATGCCGCTTCGCGGTGCTTGGCCGGATGCCCACAGACGCCGCCGCATCAGCGACGGAGCCTCCGGCGGCGACGTAGGCGGCGAGGACGTCGACCTGCCGGGCGGTCGGGGTCCGCGGCAGCGAGCCCCGCAGATACCCGTCTCTCATGGTGACTCGGTCACGCCGGACTCACCCGGCTGCGGGTGATGAGCCCGAGGATGACCGCCGTGACGGCGAGGATCGCGCCGATCTGGTCCGGCGCGAGGTTGAGCCCGAACGCCACGACCAGCGCGATCATCGCCTGGGCGAGGGCGAGGACCATCGCGGGCTCGCGGCCCCAGACTGTGCCGGGCTGGCTGTCCATGGCTCCTCCGCTCACTTCACACGGACGATGTCGCCCGGGTGGATGAGCCCCGGGTTCGCGCAATACTTCGCGTTCTCTGGGAAGGCCAGGAGCGCCGCCAGGGTCAGCCCGTGGGCGGCGGCGATCGCGGAGAGGGTGTCGCCCGCCTTGACGGTGACCGTCACGATCGGCGGCCGCAGGATCGCGTTCGCTCTGGCGATGACGCGCTTGACCCGGGCC
>JANNHX010000098.1:0-3996 GCA_031404615.1 Chloroflexota bacterium | reverse complement strand
TCCCGGTCGTCGCGGCGGCGGAACACGGCGGCGGTCGAACACGGCGGCGGTCGAACACGGCGGCGGTCCGCCTCGGCGGCGGTCCGCCTCGGAGGCGGTACGCCTCGGAAACTCATGTGGTGCATCAAATCGGCCCCGTCGCTCGCGGTTCGCCGCGGGAGTCGGGCAACTCGGGGGTCCCGCCTGCGGCGAGCTCGCCGATCTGATGCACCCGGTGAGTTACGGGCACGACGCGGGGGGCACGGCGCGGGGAGCACGGCGCGGGGAGCAGCGCTGCGTGCCGGTGGTGCTTAGGCGAGTCTCAGAGTCACATACTATTGACGACATTGGCAGATACTGCACATACTATGTTCCATGAGCCGACCGCAGCGATCCCTCTTCCCGGACACCCAGCGCCGCGCCACGGAGATGGGCTCGCGGCTGCGCATGGCCCGGCGACGGCGCGGCATCAGCGGAGCTGAGATGGCTGCCCGTTGCCTCGTGTCGCGCCCCACCATCGCGCGGCTCGAGCGTGGCGACACACGCGTGAGCATCGCCATCCTCGCGAGTTACCTCGAGGTCTTGGGGCTCGCCCCGGACCTCGACAGCATCGCGGACAACGATGAGGCCGGTGAAGGGATTGCCGACGAGCGCCTCGGCCAAGGGCGCCGGAAGCCAACGCGCGGGCTCGCCGATGAGATCTGAGCGCATCGACCTCGTGGTCTACCTCGACGCTCCCGAACTCGGTCCGTGTCGCCCGGTCGGGGTACTCACCCGCTGGCCAGGCGCGACCCTGTCGGTCGCCTTCGCGTACGCCCGCTCCTGGCTCGGTGACACGGCCAGGCGGTTCGCGATCGACCCGGGGCTGCTCCTCGGCGAGGCACAGATCACGATCCCGGGCCGAGCGCTTCCCGGCATCCTCTCCGACACCGCGCCCGACAAGTGGGGTGAGGCCCTCATGGCCCGCCGCGCCGGATCCCGCTCGCTCGACGCATGGGACTTCCTCGTCGGCGTCGCCGATGAGACGCGGATGGGTGCGCTCCGGCTGCGGCGCGGCATCGACGGGCCATTCCTCGCCGACGTCAAGCCCGAAGTACCGCCGGTCCACAGCCTCAGCAAGGTCCAGGAACTCGCGCGCCGCTTCGAGGAGAACCCAGCCGACGTCGACGCCCAGCAGATCGGCATCCTCGTCACGCCGGGGTCGTCGCTCGGCGGCGCTCGCCCGAAGGCCAACTTCGTCGAGCCCGACGGAAGCCTCTGGATCGCCAAGTTCCCATCCAGGACCGACCGGCGCGACGTCGCCGCGTGGGAGCATGTGTACACCCGACTGGCGCACGCGGCGGGAATCGCCGTTCCCGAGACGCGCCTGATCCGCGTCCTGGGCCCCCAGCGCACCTTCGCGACGCGCCGCTTCGACCGCGTCGCCGATGACCGACGCCTCTATGCGTCGGCCCTGACGATGACCGGCGGCATGGACACGGGCAGGGCCGACTACATCGACATCGCCCACGCCGTCACCTCGCACGTCGCCGCCGCGCACGTCGGCGACGACCTCGGGCAGATCTACCGGCGGATGGCGTTCAACGTCCTCGCCGGGAACCGCGACGACCACCTGCAGAACCACGGGTTCCTCCGCGAGGTCGACGGCTGGCGGATCGCGCCGGCGTTCGACCTCAACCCCGCGCGCGAGATGCGGGAGCACGCGACCGCCGTCAACGGCGCTCGGGTCGCGCCCACCGCGACCGACATCCTCGACGTGCGCTCCTTCTTCGGGCTGTCCGAGCCGGCTGCGCGCTCGCTCATCCGCGAGGTCGCGTCCGCCGTGGGCGAGTGGAGGGCCATCGCGTCGGGCGAGGGCATCGACCGCGTCGAGCAGGATCAGGTCAGCGTCGCCCTGACTGCGCTGGATTCCGCCGGGCGCATCTGACGCGCCCGCCGGGCGAGCGGGGCCTCCCGGTCGTCGCGCCGGCGACCGGCGGACGAACACGGCGGACGAACACGGCGGCGGTCCTGCTTCGGCGTCCGCCTCGGAACTCATGTGGTGCATCAATTCGGCCCCGTCGCTGGCGGTTCGCGGCGGGAGTTGGGCGACTCGGGGGTCCTGCCTGCGGCGAGCTCGCCGATCTGATGCACCCGGTGAGTTACGGGCACGGCGCGGGGGCTCCGTGCGGGCACGGCGCGGGGGGGCAGGCGCGGCGCAGGGGGCACGGCGCGGGGGGCCAGGCACGGCGCGGGGAGCCCCGTGGCGTGGACGACGGCGGTCTACCGGCCGATCGCCTGGCGGAGCATGCCCCGGAACAGGACCTCCGTGGTCGTGTGGTCGCCACGCATCGAGTCGTGCGCAGCCTGGGCATAGAGCAGGTCGGCAGGACGAGGCCTGATGGTGACGAAGGCGGGCATCCCGTACCGGAGCGCCACGAAGTTGGCCCAGCAGCGCGCCGTCCGCCCGTTGCCACTCGCGAACGGGTGGATCCGAACCCACTCGCCGTGGGCGGACGCGGCGAACTGGATCACGGCCACCAGCTCTGACCTGGAGGCGGGCGGACTCCCCGCCGGGATCGCGGCATCGAGGCGGCCGGCGACGGTACGCATCGCCTGCTCGAACGCCGCGAGCTGTGACGGCACGTCCGAGCTGCGCACGCCGGGCTGGCCGCCGACGGTGATGTCGTAGCCGGTCAACTGCGGGAAGCGCGGGTCCGTGTCGCGGAACTCGCCCGCGTAATAGACGACCGGCAGCGGCACGCCCTGGTACATCGCCCGGTGCCAGTCCTGCGCGAGGCCGAGCACCGGGTCGACGCGCGTCCGGGCCTGTGCGAGCAGGTCCCGCCCGAGGCCGGCGACGTTGGCCGCGATCGTGACCAGCGATCCTGGCGGGTCGTCGTTCCAGGGGATGGGCATCAGCGCCCGGCGCCGAACGTGCGAGCCACGCCGAACGCGCGAGCCACGCCGAACTCGTCTTCGACCGACCCCGACATCCGGGCGACGATCGGGTCGTGCTGTCCTTCGGCGGCAGCCCACGCGTCGACGGATCGCTCGACGTCCTGCGCGCTCAGGCCGCGCAGCCGCCGCAGCGTCTCCTCGAGCTCGCTCTCGAGCCCGAGGGAGATGGCAGCGAGCTCGCTCGGTCCTTGACAACGCCCTGTGCCGGGCGCATCGTGGACGTCACGTCGTTGTGTTTGTGGTGATTGGAGCGTGTGCGGTGTATGACGAGCTGCTCTCGACGGGCGAGGTCGCGCGCCTCATCAGCGCGTCCCGTCAGCACGTCGTCGACCTCTGTGACACCGGACAGCTGGCCTCCTTCCGTGTCGGCAAGCACCGCCGCGTCCGCCGCGAGACGGTGGACGCCTACCTGGCGGAACGCGAGCACGGGCGCGCCGTCGACGGCTCCCACCTCCTGCAACTGTGGTCGAGCCGCGTCCAGGCCGCCCATGTCGCCCTCGACTGGGGCCGCGCCCGGGATCTGGCCGTGCGCCGCCTCGCCGAGATGCGTGGCGACAACCACCTGGCCTGGTTCGCCGACCAGTGGGCCCGGGTGCTCGCGCAGGGCGCCGAGGCCGTCATGGACACCCTCACCCGGCGCGACGAGGAAGCGGCCGTCCTCCAGAACACCTCGCCCTTCGTCGACCTCCTCTCGGACGACGAGCGCGGCCGGATCACGGATGCGTTCATCGAGTGGTGGTCGTCACAGAGGGCCGCGGCGTGAACCGCGAGGAGTTCAACAACCTCGTCTGGCTGATCGGACAGGTTGCCGAGATCCAGGAGTTCGAGATCATCGGCAGCAACGCAATCCACGCCCACCTGCCCCCGGAGAAGATCACTGGGCAGCTCGCGGTGTCGGCAGACCTCGATGCGCTGCTCGACCGGATCCGCAAGTGGGACTCTGTCCTCCGGTCTCTCGGCCCGTTGTCGACGTATGCGAAGGAGAAGCGCGTCTGGGTCGATGTCGTGAGCGAGCACACCGCTCGCTACCCGGCCGGCTGGCGCGAACGGCAGATCCCGATCCGCGCTCCGTTCGAG
>JANNHX010000097.1:0-2836 GCA_031404615.1 Chloroflexota bacterium | reverse complement strand
GGTATCGACATTCCCACTTGTCGCAACATCGTCCTGTTCCGCCCTGTCGGGTCGATGGTGGAGTTCAAGCAGATCATCGGTCGCGGCACCCGGCTTGCGACCGAACACGACAAGCTCTCCTTCGAGATCATCGACTACGTCGGCGCGACCGCCCTCTTCGCCGACCCCGCGTTCGACGGCATCGCCGAGGCCATCTCGATCGAAGAGCTGTCCACTTCCAGGGCTCCGGACGAACCGGACGGCGGGGTGGACCCAACTTCGGGAGCCGGCGAAGGAGTGAACGCCGATGCACTCCTGCTTGTAAGGGACCCACGGAAGCTCTACGTCGACGACTCGGACGCGCTGATCGCAGGCGAGGCGCTCTACGTCGCCGACCCCGCGTCCGGGCGCCTGCGGATCGCCTCGTACCGTGAGTACTCGGCGGCCCAGGTTCGCGAGCTGTATCCACGTCCAGAGGACCTGCGGAGCGCGTGGCGAACGCAACACGGTCGCGATGAGATCGTTGCCGCACTCGCGGATCGCGGCGTCGAGGTTGGCGATCTTGCGACGCGGACCGGAGCGGTGGACGCTGACCCGTTCGACCTGCTGGTCCACATCGCGTGGAACCTGCCGATGATCACGAGACGGGAGCGCGCATCCCGCCTGAGCACCGAGGACCGGGCCTTCCTCGACGGTTTCCGCCCTGAGGCGCGGGAGGTCCTCGACGCACTGCTGGACAAGTACGCGCAGTTCGGCATCTCGCAGCTGGACGACCTGGCGTCACTCGAGGTGCCGCCTCTCAACATCTTTGGCACGCCGGTGGAGATTGCGCGCCGGTTCGGCGGGGTCGACGGCCTGCGTCTGACGGTTGAAGCGATCGCGAGTCGCCTCTATGCGGCCTGACGGACTCTGAAGGATTCTCGGAGACAGAGTGCATCAACCTTATAGTCATTGATATGATTGCGGCATGCGCCGGGACCCTGTCGACCTTCGTCGCGCGCTCGCCACACTTGCTGGCCAGCAAGCTGGCTACTTCACCGCCGCCCAGGCGCTGGGTGTCGGGTACTCCTATCCGTCGCAGCTCTACCACCACCGAACTGGCGACTGGACCCGGGTCGAGCGCGGCATCTACCGCCTGACGACCTGGCCGCAAAGCCCCACGGGCGACCTGGTCCGGTGGACGCTGTGGACCCGCTCGTCTGCCGTGGTGTCCGGCGAGACGGCGCTCGCCCTCCACGAGCTGGGCGACCTCATGCCCGCGCACGTCCACCTGAGCGTTCCGCGCGGGTTCCGCGGGCGTGCACCGGGCGTCGTCCTGCATCCGGGGCTGCCACCGGACTCCGACACCGAGGACCGTGAGGGCTTCAGGGTCACGACACCGGAGCGCTCGATCCTCGACGTTGCCGGACGCGTGGACGGGGATCACCTCGCGCGGATCATCGCCGAGGCCGTTGATCGCGGGGCGACAAGCGCGACCCGACTTCGCGATCGCGCGGACGAGTTTGGCGCGCAAGCGGCACTCGCCATCGAGCGAGCCCTCCGGCCGACCGAGCGATGACTGCGTACGCGACGCCATCGGCCTTCCGCCAGGCCCTGGAACGACGGCTCGCGAACGAGTCCGAGACACGAGGCACGTCCCTCGATCGCCTGCGTCGCCGCCTCGTGTTCGAGAGGATCCTTGTCCGTCTGGAACTTGACGCTCCCGGAACCTGGGTGCTCAAGGGAGGGATGGCCCTGGAGCTCCGATGGCGCGAGGCCGCTCGGACAACTCGCGACCTCGACCTCGTGACGCGACTCCCGAATCTCGAGCCGGGCGATGGGGAGCCGCTCCGACAGCTGGTCATCAAGGGGCTGGAAGGGGACCTGGAAGAGGACGGGTTCCGGTTTGTGGTGGGTACGCCCCAGCAGCTCGCCACGGATGACGCCGGGCGACCGGGATGGCGGCTGCCAGTTCGAGGGGACCTTGCAGGCCGACAATTCGCGGCGGTCAGCATCGACGTCGTGGCCCGAGCCGACGAGATATCGGGGACCGAACGAATCGCGCTGACCAACGGGCTCTCGTTCGCGGCGTTTCCGGGCCACGACTTCGAGATCATCGACCCTGCACAGCACTTTGCAGAGAAGCTCCACGCGCTCACGCGCGACTACGGGCGTGAGAACTCGAGGGTCCGTGATCTCGTCGACATCGTGATGCTGTACGAGCAGGGCGTGCTGGAGGGGCACGACCTCATGGCGGCCACTCGACATGTCTTCGACATCAGAGGGACACACGGCCTCCCTGATGTGTTGCCAGACCCGCCGGACTTCTGGGGCGAGCGCTACGCGCAGCTGGTTGCTGATCTTGATGTGGAAGCACGAACCGTCGATGAGGCGATGCTCATCGTCGGTGAGATCTGGAACGCCGCGCGGGCGGCCGAGGAGCGAGGATGAACGCATCGAGCCGAGACACGGGAGCCGCAACGCTCGCCAAGTCCATCAAGACGGCTCGCGACATCATGCGCAAGGATGCCGGCCTCAACGGGGACGTCGACCGCATCCCGCAGCTCGCGTGGCTCCTGTTCCTCAAGGCCTTCGACGATCTCGAGGAGAAGCGCGAGATCACCGAGCGCGACTTCCGACCGGCCATCGACCAGCCCTACCGCTGGCGTGACTGGGCCGCGGACCGGCTCGAGGGCAGGACGGGGCCGTCGCTGGTCGACTTCGTGAACGATGAGCTGCTGCCATATCTGCGCGGCCTCGTCGGCGTCGGTGACCGCGATCCCCGGGATGTGGTCGCCGCGGTCTTCAAGGAGACCCGCAACCGGATGCTGTCAGGGTTCCTCCTGCGCGACGTGGTGGACCTTGTCGGCGAGATCGA
>JANNHX010000096.1:0-15097 GCA_031404615.1 Chloroflexota bacterium | reverse complement strand
TCCCGGTTGCTGCCGCACGGCTCGGGCGCTGAGCCGCACGGACCTGGCGTGACCCACGCTCGTGGCCCCCGGTATCGATCCACACGAGACTCGCCGGGGAACGCCCGACCGGAATCGATGCGGCCCCGGCGGATCCGCCGTTCCCGCGCGGGTCCGGCGCGCAGGCGCTGGAGCTACAGCGCCTTTACCGCGGAGATGAGGTCAGCGAGACCCTGCTTGGCGTCGGCGAACAGCATCCCCGTCTTGGGGTTCGTGTACAGCTCGTTGTCGATGCCCGCGTAGCCGCGACCCATCGAGCGCTTCATCACGATGATGTTCTTCGCGTGGTCCACGTCCAGGATCGGCATGCCCGACACCGGCGAGCCCGGGCGGCGGGCCGCCGGGTTCGTGACGTCGTTCGCGCCGATGACCAGGGCGACGTCGCAGCGGTCGAACTCGGGGTTGATGTCCTCCATCTCCTTGAGCTGGGGATAGGGGACGTTGGCCTCCGCCAGG
This sequence comes from Chloroflexota bacterium, assembly GCA_031404615.1. GTDB lineage: Bacteria > Chloroflexota > Limnocylindria > Limnocylindrales > CSP1-4 > CAIXZV01. The sequence goes on along the minus strand of JANNHX010000096.1, from coordinate 14,602 downwards.
AGCACGTTCATGTGCCCCGGCATCCGGCCGGCCACCGGGTGGATCGCGTAGCTCACGGTCACGCCGCGGCTCTCGAGCAGTTCGGCGAGCTCGCGCACGCCGTGCTGGGCCTGCGCGACCGCCAGGCCGTAGCCCGGGACCACGATGACCGAGCTCGCGTAGGCCAGCTGGATCGCCGCATCGTCCATCGAGACCTCGCGGACGGAGCCGCCGGGCCCCGTGGCCGCGCCGGCGGCCCCCGCCAACTGGCTCAGGCCTTGGCGGCCCCGGTGTCGAGGTGCCAGATCTCGGTCACCGGCACGGCCTCCACCTTGTTGTCTGCATTCACGCCGATGAGCGGGTCCATCACCTTGGCCCAGCGATCGTGCACCTCGCTCGCCCAGACCCGGTCCATGGCCTCGTAGTCGGTGGCGTCGCAGTAGACGATCAAGTCGTCATCGCGCTCGAAGATCGTGAGCTCGCTGACACCCTGGCCCTTGAGCTCGGCGACCAGCTCCGGCCAGATCGCGTCGTGCTCCCTGATGTACTCGTCCTTGGCGCCCGGCTTGAGGCGCAGGGTGAACGCTCGTCGAACCATGGAAGACCTCCGCTCGCTGATTGATCGCTGGCCAGGGTCGGGAAGCGGGCCGCCGACGAGGGTATCGCGCGCCCGACGGCCGCGGAGGTCAGGGACGACCACTCGCCTAGCTCGGGGCCAGGAGCCGCTCGGCAGTCTGGACGTCGGTGATGAGGCAGTTGATCCAGCCCCCCAGGAGGGCACCCCGGATGGCGGCCGTCTTCCTCGGTCCTCCCGCCACGCCCACAGATCGTCCAACCTGCCGGAGCTGGTCCAGCTCGATCCCGATCACGCGGTCGTTCAGCGGCGACGTCAGCGGAGTGCCGTCCGCAGCGACGAACCGGAGGGCGAGGTCGCCGACACCGCCCGCCGCGGCGATCGCCGCACGCTCCTCGGCTGAGAACACGTTGCCGCTCCTGGCCAGGAGTCCGGACGGCTCCACTGCGCCGATCCCGACCAGCGCGACCGTGACCTGGTCGAACGACGCGATCACCTCGCAGACGTACGGATCCTCGAGCAGGAACCGGCGGGCTTCGGCAGACCCGACAACCCCCGGTGCGGGGAGGAACGCAGCCTCCCCGTGCACGAGGTGGGCAAGCTGCCGGATGAGGTGGGTCGCATGCCCCGCCGCGGCGGGATCGCCGACGCCGCCGAGGATCTGGACCACCCGCGTGTCGCGCACGGCGGCGACGGGATGCATCGCCTGGACCATGGCCAGCAGCGTCGCACTCCACGAGGAGATCCCGATGACGTCGCCCGATCGAACAGTCGATTCCAGGTAGTGGGCGGCGGCCGATCCGAGCTCGCGGGCGATCCGGTCCTCCGTGTCGTCACCCCCCACGTCGACGACAACCGCATCGCGCAGTCCGAACGCCGCGACCAGACGCTCCTCGAGGTCCGGATGGGTTCCCGTCGGTGCCCGGACCGAGATCATGACGATCCCTTCGTCGAGTGCCTGCTTGAGAAGGCGCGAGACCCTTGGTTGCGACAGGTTCAGGCGCGCCGCGATCTCGGGCTGCTTGAGGCCGACCTCGTGGTAGAGGCGCGCGACCTTCGTCACCTGCCGCAGTTCGTCAATCCGAGCCACGTGCCTGCTCCCCAACGCTCCGGTGGTTGCGAGCCCGCGGTCCCCGACGCGCCGGCCACTGGCCACGTCGAGTGCGAGATGCATGGACATGCTACTCTGAATAGACATGCGCCGCACGACAAGGCGCCCCAGCACTGCAGGTAGTGAGCAGGTGAGACGGACGTGATACGTGGCAAGCCAGCGAGGCGGCAACAGCGCCGTCGCGCAGGTGCCCGGTGATGCAGCCACTCGCATCGATCGCCCCGGGCGAGCTCGCGCGCCGGGCGCGGCTCGTCCGCCAGCGGGATCTCGAGATGGTCTACGCAGCCGGGCTCGGGCACCTCGGCAGCGAGTTCTCGGCCACGGACATCCTGGTCACGCTCTACCTCGGGATCCTCCGGGTGGATCCCGCGGATCCGAACGCACCGGATCGCGACCGGTTCGTCCTGAGCAAGGGCCACTCGGCGGCAGCCCTCTACTCGACGCTTGCCGAAGCGGGTTTCATCGAGATCGATGAGCTGTCGACGTTCATGAAGCCACTCTCCCGCCTGAACGGGCATCCCGACCGGAACAAGGTCCCCGGGGTGGAGACCAATACGGGTCCGCTCGGTCACGGGCTCCCGGTCGCGGTGGGCATGGCGCTTGCGGCACGGATGGACGGTTCCTCCCGCCGCGTGTACGCGCTCACCGGCGACGGCGAGCTGCAGGAGGGAAGCATGTGGGAGGCCGCGATGGCGGCCGGTCACTTCGGCCTCGACAACCTCGTCGCCATCGTTGACCGGAACCGGCTCCAGCAGGGCGACGGGACCGAGCAGACGATCCGCCTCGAGCCCCTCGCCGAGAAGTGGACGGCCTTCGGCTGGGCCGTCCGCGAGGTCGATGGCCACGACCACGCCGCGCTCCTCGACGTCTTCAGGGCGGTCCCATTCACGCGCGGACGCCCCAACCTCGTGATCGCCCACACGCACAAGGGCAACGGGGTCTCGTTCATGCGCGACGGGGTGGCGTGGCACCACAAGGTCCCGAACGCCGACCAGATCGAGCTGGCCCGGGCCGAGCTGCGGGGCGAGGCATGAGCGCGCAGGCGGCAACTGGGCCGGAGCTGTTCGACTGTCGTGACGCCTTCACCGGTGCCCTGATCGATCTTGCCCGGGCGGACTCCAGGGTTGTCGCCGTCGTCAACGACGCTGTCGGATCGACGAAGCTGGGCGCCTTCAAGCAGGAGTTCGCCGACCGGTTCGTGAACGTCGGCATCGCCGAGCAGAACCTGGTCTCCATCGGTGCGGGCCTCGCCAACGGCGGGCGGATCCCGTTCGTCTGCGGCGCCGCGCCGTTCCTGACCGCTCGCGCCCTCGAGCAGATCAAGGTCGATGCCGCCTACTCGAACACGAACGTGAAGCTCGTCGGCGTCAGCTCCGGTGTCGCGTACGGTCAGCTTGGGCCCACCCACCACTCGATCGAGGATGTGGCGTGGCTCCGCGCCATCGCGAACCTCATGGTCGTCGTTCCCGCCGATCCCGCCGAGACCGACCAGGCGATCAGGGCGGCCCACCGTCACGTCGGCCCGGTCTTCATCCGGACCAGCCGCATGCCCGTGCCGTCGGTGCATGAGGCGGGCTACCGCTTCGCCTTCGGAAAGGCAGCTCGTCTCCGGGATGGCAAGGACGTGACGATCATCGCGAACGGCGTGATGGTGGCGCGCGCGCTGGAGGCCTCCGACCGGCTCGCCGGCGAAGGGATCGCCGCCCGGGTCCTGAACATGTCGACCGTGAGCAACCTCGACCGCGAGGCAATCCTGGCCGCAGCGGACGAGACCGGCGGGATCGTGACGGCCGAGGAGCACACGGTCCGGGGCGGCCTGGGCGGAGCGGTCGCCGAGCTCGTATCCGTCGAGTGCCCGGTGCGGATGCGGATCCTCGGGATTCCCGGCGTCTTCGCGCCCACCGGATCGGCCGAGTTCCTGCTCGATCACTTCGGGCTCACGGCCGACGGCATCGGCGCCGCGGCGAGAGAGCTTGTCCGGCGCAGGTCGCCGTCGTGAGCCCGGGCCTGATCCTGGCGATCGACCAGGGGACGACGAACACCAAGGTGGTCGACGTTGACGCGACGGGTGCGATCGTGTCATCGGGCTCCGTTCCCACACCGCTCGCCTTTCCGCGGCCAGGCTGGGTCGAGAGCGATGCAGCAGGGATCTGGGCGTCCGTGCAGGAGGCTGCACGTGCCTGCCTGGCAGGCATCGGAGACGCCTCCATCGCCTCCATCGCCCTGACCAACCAGCGCGAGGCAGTGGTCGCCTGGGAGCGCGCGACGGGACGACCGCTCGGCCCGTGCATCAGCTGGCAGTGCCGCCGCACGGCCGATGCCTGCGATGACCTCCGGGAGCGAGGTCTCGAGCCGCTCATTCGTGCCCGGTCCGGCCTGGACATCGATCCGTTGTTCTCGGCGACGAAGGCTGGCTGGCTGCTCGATGCGATGCCGGACGGCCGCGCACGCGCCAGGGCGGGCGAGATCTGTGTCGGCACCGTCGACAGCTGGGTCCTGTGGAACATGACTGGCGGCCAGTCCTTCGCGACCGACCTCACCAACGCGTCACGCACCCAGCTACTCGATCTCGACCGGCTGCAGTGGGGCGATGAGCTCCTCGAGGTGTTCGGCATCCCGGCCACCGCACTCGCCGACGTTCGACCGTCGAGCGGCCGGTTCGGGGTGACCCGCGGCCTGGACTGGCTGGCGGACGGAACCCCCATCGATGCGATCATCGGCGACTCGCACGGGGCCCTCTTCGGGCACGGGGCGCCCGCATACGGGACCGTCAAGGCGACATACGGGACCGGGACATCGGTGATGGTGCCGGTCGCACGGCGGATCGACACCGCGGGCCTCTCGTCAACCATCGCCTGGTCGCGGCGGGAGCCCTCTGGCGAGGTATCGGTCGTGTATGCCGTCGAGGGCAACATCGCCGTGACTGGCGCCTCGATCGACTGGCTGGCTTCGATCATCGGCCATGCGGGCCACCCGGAGCACGTGCTGGAGCTGGCGGGCAGCGTCGAGGACACCGGAGGCGTCTACCTGGTGGCGGCGCTGGCCGGGCTCGGCGCTCCCCACTGGGATCCCCAGGCGCGTGGCCTCATCTGCGGCGCGACGCGCGGGACCACCGCCGCGCACCTCGCCCGGGCGGCCGTGGAGGGAGTCGCCTACCTGATCGGCGACGTCCTCGATGCGCTCGGGCCCGCGCTGGATCACCCGATCAGCGCCGTCCTTGCCGACGGCGGTGCGATCCAGTCGGACCTGATGGCGCAGGTCCAGGCCGATGTGCTGAACCTGCCGGTCCTGCGCAGCCTGTCCGGCAACCTCGCCGCCGTCGGCGCGGCATACCTCGCAGGCCTGGCGAACGGAACGTGGCAGGACGTTGAGGAGATCCGAGCCATGACCAGGGGTGTCGACCGGTTCGATCCGCGAGTCGATGCGGCCACCCGCGAAGCCGGCCATGCGGGCTGGCAGATCGCCGTGCGGCGCGCCGCGGGCTCCTTCGGGACGTAGTCCACCTGGCGACGCCTCGCTGGGTGCGTCGGCCCTGGTCTTGCAGCCGGCGGGACCGCGTGGTAAGGTTCCTGAACACTTGTTCATTACATGAACGTATGTGCGGAGGCATACATGCCGGCGGCGCTGGCGGGACTCGACTACGGCACCGGCGGGGCGAAGGCCGCGATCATCAGCACGGACGGCCGGGTGCTTGCCTACGCGTTCGAGGAGTACCCGATCCTCACGCCACGGCCGGGCTGGTCCGAGCACGATCCGGGCCGGTACTGGGACTGCGCGGGACGCCTCCTCCGCCGGGTGATCGCCGCGTCCGGCGTCGCCCCAGTCGACATCGCTGGGATTGCCGTCTCCTCGGCGCTCCCGTCGATGGTCATGGTTGATGAATCCCATCAGCCGGTCGGGAACGCCTACACCCTCATGGATCGACGGGCGACCAGGCAGGTCCAGTGGGTCAAGGACCGGATCGGCGAGCAGCGGGTCTTTGACGTCACCAAGAACCGGCTCGACGACCACCCGTTGATCGTCAACCTCATGTGGGAGCGGGACGAGCGTCCTGCGATGTTCGAGCGCGTCTGGAAGGCCCTGACCATCGACGGGTTCGTGACGCTGCGCCTCACCGGGCGGGCGACAGGGCATTACTCCGGCGCGGCATTCTACGGGGTCGCCTACGACCTCACCGAGCGGACGTTCAACCAGGAGATCCTCGACGCGGTCGGCATCGACCGGGACCTGTTTCCTGACCTGTTCGCCTGCACGGACATCGTGGGCGAGGTGACGGCGGCGGCCGCCGAGGCGACGGGGCTCGTCGCCGGCACGCCGGTCGCTGCCGGCCAGGTCGACTGCAACGCGGGCTGGAGCGGAGCGGGCGCCCTCTCCGATGGCGACATCCAGATGAACCTGGGCACGTGCGGGAACTTCGGGATCATCCACGCCACGCCCCGGTTCCACGACAGCATGATCGCCTTCAACTACACCACCGACACGCTGTCCGATCCTGTGTTCATCACGGTGCCCACCACCACGACCGGGGGCGGGCTCATCCGGTACCTCAGGGACACGTTCTACGCGGCCGAGAAGGCGGCGGAGGCGGCCGGCGGGCCGGACACGTACGACGTGATCAACGCCGAGGCGGCGAGCGTGCCCGCAGGTTCGGCAGGACTGCTCATGCTCCCGTACCTGATGGGCGAGCGGACGCCCATCTGGGACGTCCACGCCCGCGGCGTCATCTTCGGCCTCTCGATGGACCACACGCGCGCGCACCTTGCCCGCGCTGCCATGGAGAGCGTGGCCTACGCGCTGTACGACTCGTTCCGGGTCATCCGTGACTCGGGCCAGACCGTCAAGGGTCCGATCGTGCTCAACGAGGGTGGCGCCAAGAGCGTCCTGTGGCGTCGAATCATCACGGACGTCTTCGACACCCCGACGGTCCTGGTGAAGAACCGGGCCGGAGCGCCGTACGGCGACGCGATCCTCGCCGGCGTTGCCACGGGGGTCTTCGATGACTTTTCGGTGGCCCGGGAGTGGGTGGAGGTCGTCGACCCGATGGAGCCGGATCCGGCTGTCCACGCGCACTACCAGCAGTACTTCGATCTGTACCGGCGGCTCTACGGGCACGTCAAGGACGACTTCCAGCAACTCGCAGCCCTCCGGGGACAGGGCGACTGACCGGCGGGTCAGGCGGTCGGCAAGCAAGAAGGGATCACGGATGGAACTCCTGAGGAAGCTCCGCACGCGGCACGAGGCACACGACCCGATCCGTGTCGGCATCGTCGGATGCGGCCAGATGGGCTCGGGGCTCGCCCATGCCACGTCGGCTGTCCAGGGCATGCGTGTCGCCGCCATTGCGGACATCGATCCCGCGCGGGCCATCGCCACCTTCGTCGACCTGGGGTACGACCGGACCGATGTCGTGGTCACCGACACCGAGACGGCCGCGGCCGGCGCGCTCGCCGCCGGACAGCCGCTCGTCACCGCTGACGCCCTGCTCCTGACGCGGCTGGATCGCCTCGAGGCAAACGTCGAGGCGACCGGCATCCCGGACGTCGGCGCCCGGGTCGCCTATGCGTCCATCGCCAACCGCAAGCCCGTGATCATGCTCAACGTCGAGACCGACGTCACCGTGGGCCTCTACCTCAGCACGCTGGCCCGGGAGGCAGGGACGGTCTACACGGTCGCCTCTGGCGACGAGCCCGGGGTCCTCAAGATGCTGTACGAGCAGGCCGTCCTGATGGGCTTCGAGGTGGTCTGCCTCGGCAAGGGCAAGAACAACGTCATCGACTTCGACGCGACGCCGGAGTCGTGCGCGGAAGAGGCTGCCTCGAAGGGCATGAACCCCAAGATGCTGGCGGCCTTCAAGGACGGCACCAAGACGATGGTCGAGATGACCGCCGTCGCCAACTCCACGGGCCTGGTGCCGGATGTGCCCGGCATGCACGGCCCGAACGTGGACGTGCACGACCTCGACCGGGTCTTCATCCCTGCCTCGGACGGAGGGATCCTCACCCGCCGCGGCTGCGTGGACTACTCCACCGGCCCCATCGCCCCGGGGGTGTTCGCCGTCGTGTACTCGGACAACGACCGCATCCGGACGGACATGCGCTTCATCACGCACGCGGACGGTCCCTACTACCTCCACTTCCGGCCGTATCACCTGTGCGATCTCGAGACCCCCCAGTCGATCGCCGAGGCGGTCCTGATGGGCGAGGTCACGGTGGCCGCCGAGGGACGCCATGCCGAGGTCGTGGCCGTGGCCAAGCGGGACATCCGCGCCGGCCAGCGGGTCGGCGGCATCGGAGGACCCGACTACTTCGGGCGCACTCACACGTACGAGGACCTTGTCCGCGGACAGCTTGTGCCGATCGGCATCGCCGAGGGCGGGGTCGCGCTTCGTGACATCACCAAGGGCGCGCCGCTCACCCAGGACGCCTTCGCGCCCGACGACACGACCTTCGTCGCCGACCTGCGGCGCCGCCAGGACCTGATGCCGTGAGAGCCGTCCTCGTCCGGGCGCCGATGGACTTCGGGGTCGTGGATCTCGAGCGCCCAGCCTGTCCGCCGGACGGCCTGCTGCTGCGGGTGCTTGCGTGCGGCCTGTGCGGCTCGGACCTGCGCACCCTGCGTGCCGGCCATCATCGCGTGACCCTGCCCTGGGTGATCGGCCACGAGGTCTCGGCCATCGTCGTCGAGACCGGCTCCGCCTACCGGGGTCCGTTCGGGGTCGGGAGGCGGCTGTCAGTCGCCCCCCTCGTCTTCTGCGGGACCTGTGACCGCTGCGCGGAGGGACGCTTCGAGCTGTGCGACGGCTACCGGGAGATCGGCCAGCAATGGCCGGGCGGGCTGGCCGAGTTCCTCGCGCTGCCGGGGGACGCACTGGCCTACGGCACCGTGCGAGCCCTTCCGGACGACCTCGACCCTGTCGTCGCGACCGTTGCGGAACCGTTGAGCAGCTGCATCCACGCCCAGGAGACCGGCGACGTGGGCCTGGGCGACACGGTCGCCATCCTCGGGAGCGGCCCGATCGGGTGCCTCCACGCGATGCTCGCCAGAGCGAAGGGGGCGGCCAGCGTGATCATCGCGGACACCAATGCCGAGCGCCTCGCGATGTGCGAGCGGTTCGGGCCGGACCACCTCGTCGATGCCTCGACGGTCGACCTTGCGGCCGAGGTCCGCAGGCTCACTGGCGGCCGCGGCGCGGACGTCGTCGTCACGGCCAACCCGGCCCCGGCCTCGCAGGTCCAGGCGGTCGAGATGGCCCGCAAGGGCGGCCGCGTTCTCCTGTTCGGCGGCCTTCCGCCCGAAATGTCGAGGCCGGGCATCGACACGAACCTTGTGCACTACAACGCGCTGCGTGTCATGGGCACGACGATCTTCGCGCCGCGCCACCACGCCCAGGCGCTGGCGCTCCTGGCCGGCGGGCGGATCGACGCTGCCGGGCTGATCACCCACCGTCTGCCGCTCGAGCGCTTCGCCGAGGGCGCCGCCGCCGCGCTCGAGGGGACGGCGCTCAAGGTCGTCTTCGAGACGGTCGCAGCATGAGTGAGATGGCCGACCCCACAGGCGCAGTCGAAGGAGGGCTCCACGGCGTGAGCGGCAACGGCACCTTCCCCATCACCAACATCGTCCAGATCGCGCTGGTCGTGAAGGACCTCGACCAGACCGTCCGGGAGTGGTCGGACCGCTTCGGCGTCGGACCGTGGAGCTTCTACACCTATGGCCCGCCGCTCGTGCCGCAGATGACCCGGCACGGCCAGCCAACCGAGTACACGATGCGGATCGCCCTCGCGAACGTTGGGCCCATGCGGATCGAGCTGATCGAGCCCGTCGAGGGCGACACCGTCTACGCCGAGTTCGTGCGCGACCACGGGTACGGCGTCCACCACCTCGGCGTCCTGGTGGACAACATGGAAGAGGCGCTCGGGCATGCGCGTGACGCTGGTCTCACCATGACCCAGGACGGCGCCGGGTTCGGGCCGGACGGTGACGGTCACTACGCGTACCTCGACACCGAGCCGCTCATGGGAACCACGATCGAGCTCATCGAGCGACCAAAGCGGCGAGCTGCTCCGGATCGGATCTACCCGCCGGCGGCCGAGACGGCAGCGGGGTAGCGCCGATGGTCCTCAGTCCCGACCCCATCCGCCACAACCAGCTCGTGAATGCGGCCCGCCTCTACTACCTTCACGAGCTGACGCACCAGCAGATTGCCGACAGGCTGGGGCTCTCGCGCGTCAAGGTCACGCGCCTCCTTCGCCAGGCCGTCGAGGAGCGGGTCGTCGAGTTCCGCATCGCCGATCCCGTGATGGACACCCTCGACCTCCAGGACCGCCTCGAGGACCGGTTCGGCCTGCGCCAGGCGATCGTCGTGCCGTCCGGCGAGACAGAGGCGCAGACCCTGACGGCGGTTGGCCGGTTCGCCGCAGCCTGGCTGGACGAGCGCCTGGCTGACGATCTCGTCATCGGTCTCGGCTGGGGCCGGACGCTCAACGCCATCGCGCCGCACCTCGAGCCGAACCGTCACACCGGCATTCAGGTCGTCAGCCTGACCGGCGGTCTTGCGGCCAATGCCAACCAGCCCAATCCGTACGACACGGTGACGGCCGTCGCGGCGAGCCTTGGGGCCCAGCCGCGCTACCTCCTCCTCCCCGCGGTGGCCGACAGCCCGACCACGCGCGAGCTGCTGCTCCGTGAAGCCTCCACCAGGGCGGTTACCGCGCTCTGGGAGCGCATCGACATCGCGATGATGAGCATCGGGCTGCTGAGCGCGGGGACGGGCGTGTTCTACTCACTCGCCGATCCGGAGGGTGGCGTGGACGCCGTGGTCGAGGCGGGGGGCGTTGGCGACATCCTTGCCCGGCCCATCGACATCGACGGCCAGACGGTGCCGACCGAGCTGGCGGACAGGACGATCGCGATTGGGTCCGACGAACTCCGACGTGTGCCCCTCGTGGTCGGTGTCGCTGCCGGCGCCGCCAAGGCACGGGCCATCCAGGGCGCGCTCCGGACGGGCCTGCTCAACGTGCTTATCACGGACGAAGAGGCGGCCGTTCGGATCCTCGAGCTGGCGACGGCCGGCTGACGGAGGGCCGCCCGGCGGCCGGCAGGGCAGGGTCGCCTGGACACGGGCGACCCACGCCTCTTGAGGAAGGGTGACATGGACGCACCGACCAGTGGGTTTCGCTACAGCTTCTTCCAGCTGACGTTTGGCCAGGAGGAGGCGTACCGGGAGCCGCACCGGACGTATCAGCGCCTCCGCGCCTACGGCTACGACGCCATCGAGATCTGTCCGCCGAAGGGCCGCTACGGCCTTGGGGTCTCGATGGAGGACTATCTCGCCACGCACCTCGCGTTGAAGGCCGAGTATGGCCTCCAGGTCTCGAACGTGAACGAGTGCTGGGGCGAGATGTGGGACCCGTACTCGCCGGACTACAAGACGCTCACCGAGCCCCGCACGGCGGACCTCGCCGTCTCCGAGACTCGCTCGACGATCGACTTCGCCGCCGAGCTGGGGGCCGCCTCCGTCACCATCGCCACTGCCATCCATGCGCCGATCACGGCCGAGTCGGTCCCGGAGGCGACACTCGTCGCCGTCGATGCCTTGCGCCGCATGGGCGAGTACGCAGCGACCCGCGGGATGCGACTGGTGTTCGAAGCGACGAACCACCTCGAGATGGGGAAGTTCGTGAACACCGCTGCCAACCACCGGCGGATCATCGAGCTGACGGGCCGGGACGATATCGGCATCCAGCTGGACTTCTTCCACGTGAACATCGAGGAGACGGGGCCGTACGAGGCGGTCATGGATGCGCAGCCGTACCTGTGGCACCTCCACTTCCGCGACTCGAACTCCCTGACGCCGGGCTACGGCACCACTGACTTCCGGGCGGTGATGCGAGGCCTCATCAGGACCGGCTACGCCGGCTACTGCACCATCGAGAGTGCGCCGATGGTGCCCAGCGCGGACCGGGCGGCGCGGGATGGCATCGAGTACCTGAAGCTGTGCGAACGGATCGCCAGGTACCAGCTCAGCCTCGAATACCCGAATGGCTATGCCATCCCTGGAGCGACCTCGTAGGGCGGTCGCGGTCGCTCCCGGAAGACGCAGCGGCGCGGTCCAGGGCGAGACCCCCTGTCCCGCAGCTCGTGCCGGCGAGGTGGGTTGGTCGAACGCGCCTCAACGCGGCCATCACGGATTGCGTGCACGTTCTTGCTGGGTTGCAGGATCGTGCAGATTCCCCTTGACACCTCCCCTTCCTGCGATGTAGGTTGCGACGTGCAAGAATTCTCATACCTGAGAGAACTTTCACAGCAATGCCGAAGGTCGCGTCGAACGACGAGCTCCGCCTCCTGGTCAAGGTGAGCAGGTTCTACTACGAGGACGGCCTCAACCAGGACGCCATCACAGAGCGCCTGGGCCTCTCGCGCTCGAAGGTCTCGCGCCTGATGGCGCAGGCCCGCGAGATGGGCATCGTCCAGATCAGCGTCGTCCCCCCGGAGCAAAGCTTCACGGACCTTGAAGCGCAGCTCGAGGCGCGCTTTGGACTCCACGAGGCCCTCGTGGTGGAGGCGCCCTCGACCGACGCACAGGAGGCCGTCAGCCGGGTCATCGGCACCGCCGCGGCCGGGTACCTGGCGCGGGCGATCGGTCCGCGCAGCACCGTGGGCTTCGCCTGGGGCAGCACGCTCTATCACCTCGCCGCCGCACTGCCTCCATACCGGCTGCCCGACGTCCAGGTCGTGCAGATCATCGGGGGCCTCGGGACACCGGACTCCGAGATCCATGCGACCGAGCTGTGCCGCCACCTGTCGCGGGCGCTCGGCTGCCGGATGGCGCTCCTGCCGGTGCCCGGCATCGTGGCCGACGAGCGCACCCGGGAGGCGCTCCTGCTGGACGTCCACGTCCAGCGCGCCGTGCAGGCCTTCGACCACCTCGACATTGTCTTCGTCGGCGTCGGTACTCCCACGCCGGATTCGGTCGTCATGCGTGATGGCTCGATCATCACCCAGGCCGAGCTGGATGACCTGCTCCGCCGCGGGGCGGTCGGCGACATCGCGCTCCGCTTCTTCGATGCGCAGGGTCAGGGCATCGAGTCCGAGATCAACGACCGGATCATCGGCATGACGCTCGACCAGATCAAGCGCACGCCGCGCGTGGTCGGGGTGTCCGGCGGGCCGGAGAAGACGGAGGCCCTCCGGGCGGCGCTCGTCGGCGGACTCATCCACGTCCTCATCACCGACTCCGCGACGGCTGGGCGCCTGCTCGATCGCGACGCCGAGAACGGACGATCGGCGGGCCCGGCGCCGCGGGCCGTCCGTGCCGCAGCTGCCACCCACGACATGGTGACATCCCGTGAATGACCGCGCCGTCCTCGAACTCGCTGCTCGCGTCGTCCGGCGCGAGGGCGCGGCGATTGCCGATCTCGCAGACCGGCTTCCCAGCGAGCTTCCGCGCGCTGCGCGCCTGATGCTCGACTGTCGCGGCCACGTGATCGTGTCAGGCTCGGGCACGTCCCACGCCGTCGCCCTTCGCTTCGCCCACCTGCTCTCATGCTGCGGGACGCCGGCCCTCTTCCTCCACCCGGGCGACAGTCAGCATGGCGCCGCGGGCGCACTCCGGCCGGACGACGTGTGGGTCGGGCTCTCCAAGGGCGGCGAGACGGCCGAGGTCTGCTTCCTGGCCGGCATCGCGAAGGAGCGCGGCGCCAGGTCATCGCCCTCACGGAGAAGCCCGCTTCCACGCTCGGGCGGCTCGCCGACGTGATCCTCGAGGTGAGCGCACCCGAGGACGTCGATCCCTACGGGATGATTGCGACGGGAAGCTCGCTCTTCAACGCGGCGCTGACGGATGCGCTCTGCGTCGTGCTGCTCGAGCTGCGCGGCTACACGGTCGATCGCTTTGGCGAGACCCATCCCGGCGGTGCCGTCGGCCACAAGCTCGCGGGGAGGACATCCTCGTGAAGGCAGCCTATGTCACAGGTCCCATGCACATCGAACTCCGTGATGTCCCCACGCCGCAGGTCCCCGACGACGGTCTCCTCCTCGCCGTACGGGCCTGCGGCGTGTGCGGATCCGATCTCCGCCGCTGGCGCGAGGGACCGGACCGCGACACGGCGCCGCTCATCACCGGCCACGAGATCGCCGGTGTCGTCGAGGCGGTGGGCCAGCAGGTCACGGGCTACGCGGTCGGCGACCGCCTGGCCGTCGCTCCGGACGTCCACTGCGGGCAGTGCTGGTACTGCGAGCGGGGCATGTTCAACCTGTGCGATCACCTTCGCCTGGTTGGGATCACCCCCGGCCTCGATGGCGGCCTGGCCGAATATCTCGTGCTCCCGGCGGCCGTCCTGCGCGGTGGCGTCGTCCATCCCGTTCCAGCCGGTCTGAGCGACCAGCAGGCAGCGCTGGCAGAACCGCTCAGCTCCGTCCTGGCATCGCACGCGGCGGCCGGCACGACCCTCGGTCACACCGTGGTCGTGATGGGTGCCGGACCCATCGGATGCCTGCACCTTGCCGTCGCACGCGCACGCGGCGCGCGCGTGATCCTCAGCGAGCCCAGCGCCGCGCGCCGCACGATGGCCGCGCCGTTCGAGCCGGACCTGGTCATCGATCCCGCCAGCGAGGATCCGGTCGCGCTGGTGCGCGAGGCGACGGGCGGGCGCGGGGCCGACGTCGCCATCTGTGCGAACCCGGTGGCCGCCACCCACACGCAGGCGGTGGAGCTCGTTCGCAAGCGGGGAGCCGTCGTCCTCTTCGGGGGCCTGCCCAAGGCCGATCCGATGACCCGGCTGGACGCCAACCTGATCCACTACGGCGAGATCCGGGTCATCGGCTCGTTCTCGTATCACCCGTCGTTCCACGCACTGGCCCTCGACACAATCGCGCGCGGGGCCATTCGCAGCGACAGGGTCATCACGCACACGCTCCCCATCGAAGAGGTCGGCGAAGCC
>JANNHX010000095.1:0-1607 GCA_031404615.1 Chloroflexota bacterium | reverse complement strand
AAAGGTCAATGAGGATGTCGATACCATCCTCGCCGATCAGCACGATCGCGAGCACGATGAACATGCCGTACTGCGAGAGGAACGGGCGGACCTGCCACGCCTGCCGCGGCGACAGGAAGCGGAACAGCAGCGTGCCACCGTCGAGCGGCGGGATCGGGATCATGTTGAAGATCGCCAGCATCACGTTGAACACGACGAAGAACATGAGCCCCTGCCAGACGATCGTCGGCAGCCCCACGTTCAGCGCGTCCAGCGCGCGGAAGACGAACGCGCCGAGGACGGCCATCACCAGGTTCGAGGCCGGCCCGGCGAGCGCCACGAGGACCTCGTCATTCTGGCGGTTCTTCAGGTTCGACGGGTTCACCGGCGTCGGCTTGGCCCAGCCGAACAGGAATCCGCCGACGAAGATCGACACGATCGTCATCAGCCCGCCGAACATGTCGAAGTGCACGATCGGATTGAGCGTCATGCGCCCGAACAGCTTGGCGGTGGCGTCCCCGCGCATGTACGCCACCGCGGCATGCGCGAACTCGTGCACCGGGAACGCGATCCCGAGGAAGATCGCGATCATGATCAGGTTGAGGATGAGCTCGTCCAACGCGGGGCCTCGTGGCGGGGTTCGGGGTCCCGCGTATGGTACCGGGCGCCGGGACTAGAGCCGGCCGAGCAGCTCCGCCTTCTTCGCCTCGAACTCCTCGGGGCTGATGATCCCCTTGTCCCGCAGGTCGCCCAGGCGCGCGAGCGCGCCTGCAACCTCGTCGGCCGTGTCGATCTCGGGGGTCGCGACGGGCGTGGGCGGGGCGACGGGGGCGGCGACCGGGGCCGGCTCGGGGGCGCGGATCGGGGCCATGGTGGGCCGGGTCAGCTCGAGCTCGAGCTCGTGCTTGGCCTCGATCATGGCCTTCTTGAAGTCCTTGGCGTCGCGCAGCATCCGCAGCTTCTCGATGCCGCTCTCCGACGCGGTCAGGACGTCGAGGTCGCCGAAGCCGAAGACGCGGCCGAAGATCGACTCGACCAGCACGGCGTCGTTGATCTTCTCGAGCGAGGAGTCGGTCGCGCGCTTGTTGACGACGCCCTCGGCGTGGATGATCCGCCGGGTCGTGATGACGTACTCCTCGGCGCGGAACCTGAGCAGGCCCCACAGCAGGTTGAGCACGCCGAGGACGACGAAGATGAGCGATGCCCAGCCGAGGAGGGTCCAGAGGAACCCGCTGGTGTCCGTGTTGACCGCCCGCAGGATGGTCAACGCCAGGGCAATGACCAGCCCCAGGACCGCCCAGCGTGCCCGCCAGACCAGGATGAACCAGTGCTGGTGCGCGATGCGGACGACGCGCTCGCCGGACGCGAGCAGCGACTCGGTGTAGCCCATGGTTCCCCTCGACCTCCCTCAGGCCCGCGGATGGGCGCGGGCGTTGTCCTCTCTGATCCGTTCCCCGGTGCCATGCGTGTTCAGCTGGGTCGTCGCAATACTGGCATGTCCCAGCAACTCCTGGACGACGCGCAGGTCGGCACCGCCCTCCAGGAGATGCGTCGCGAACGAGTGACGCAGGGTGTGCGGCGACACGCGATCCCCGAGAGCGGCGGCGTGGGCGGCGTCCTTGACCAGG
>JANNHX010000094.1:0-4105 GCA_031404615.1 Chloroflexota bacterium | reverse complement strand
GGCCGGCACCGGGCCTTCATCCACAAGCCGTTCGCGCAGGACGAGCTCCTGGCCACGCTGCGGGGCGTCCTGGACGCGGCCGCCGTCCCTCCTGGCTGACGCGGTTCCGCGCGCGGGGCCGCCCACCCGGGTTCCGCCGGTCGGGCCGCCCACCCGGTACTGTCTCCGGGACATGAGCGCCCCGATCGTCGTCAGCGACATTGACGGCACCCTCGCCACGGCCGAGACCTGGCGGGGCGTGCTCGCGTGGATCCGCGACCAGTACCCGTCGCCCGCGGCCCGGCGGTTCGTCCGAGCGCGCCTCCACCGGATCGCGCTCGCCAGGGCCAGGATCCTGGACAAGGAGGCGTTCCGGGCTCGCTGGATGGA
The DNA here is from genome assembly GCA_031404615.1 of Chloroflexota bacterium. Taxonomy (GTDB): domain Bacteria; phylum Chloroflexota; class Limnocylindria; order Limnocylindrales; family CSP1-4; genus CAIXZV01. Next base: position 3,736 of record JANNHX010000094.1, on the reverse strand, counting down.
GGACCAGGCGCAGCTCCTTCGCGACCTCCCCGAGGCTCGGCTCGTGGAGATGGCCGACTGGGTCGTGGGCGAGCACCTGTGGCCGACCCGGCGCCTGGCGGCGATCGATGCCGTGGTCGCGACGACCGAGGCCGCGAGGCGGGACGACCCGGGGACGCGGCTCGTGCTCGCGACCGGCGCCTACCAGCCGCTGGGCGAGGCGTTCGCGCGCCGGATCGGGGCCGATGCGACGCTCGGGACGCCACTTGAGCTCCGGGCCGGGGTCGTGACCGGGTCGCTCGCCGGGCCAACGGCGAGCGGCGATGCCAAGGCGGCGGCGGTCCTGGCCGAGGCCGCCGGCGGCGAGATCCTCGCGGCCTTCGGCGACACCAGTGCCGACATCCCGCTCCTGCGCCTGGCCACGCGCGCGGTGGCGGTTGCGCCCGATGCGGCACTGCGGCGCGAGGCCGCAGCCCACGGCTGGGAGCTCCTCGAGGCGTAGGCTCCGGCGAGCCCCTCGCGCCGCCAGGCTAGACGCCGGCCCGCCGGTTCGCGACACGCTGGTCCGGCTGGCGGCCGAGGTCGTCGTCCCGACCGACGACACGCAGCGGGTCCTCGGGTCGGACGCCTGCACTGATGACATGAACCCGGACATCGCGCTCGCGGGGGCGTTCGGCGCCACCGGTGTCCCGTTCTTCGTCATCGACCGGGGGTACGGCGTGTCCGGCGCGCAGCCGGTGGAGCTGTCTCTCGAGGCGCCCCAGGCGGCCTGTCGCGAGGCGGCCGCCGTCGACGCATGCGTGCGGCAGCAAGGTGAGGTCGGGTTACCGCTGTTCGCTCGCCGATTGGCCCTTGTCCGCCCCGGACCGCACGACCCGGTCGATCCGGGCGGGCCGTGATCGCGATCTGCATCAGATCCACCATGCTCACGCACGGGTCGCGCGACCAAGCCCGGGTTTCGGGTCCCGAGCCGTGCGTGGAGGGGCCGATGCTGATCCAGATGCCGATCACGAGCCCGCGGAGGGCCGCCCGGAGCCCGTGGCCCGGGCCTCCACACGCAGTCAGCGATCAGCGAATCGGGACGCTACGCCATTGCGACCCGCAGGATCGCCTCGAGCGAGCGGTCGATGTCGTCGGCCGTCGTCGGCCGTCGTCGACCAGTTGCTCACCGAGACCCGCATCGCGGCCATGTCGTGCCACGTCGTGCCCGAGAGCCAGCACGTCCCGTCGTCCTGGACCCGGCGGACCACCTCGCGGGTGCGCTCGTCCGCCGTGAGCCCGTCGCGCGCCGCGAACCGGACCAGCACCTGGTTGAGCACGACGTCGTTGAGCACCTCGACGCCCGCGTCCCGGCCTGCCTCACGCAGGCCCTCCGCCATGCGCCCGGCGTGCTCCACGTTGCGCTCGATGAGCGCGGCGGCGCCGTCGCGGCCGAGCTGGCGCAGTGCAGCCCAGCTCGCGAAGCCACGGGCACGGCGCGAGTACTCCGGCACCCAGCGGAACTCGTCGCGCTCGACCCCGCCGTAGATGATGTAGCTGGCTCCCTGCGGCGAGAGCGCCGCCACGTGAGCCTCGGCGTCGCGGACGAGCGCGAACCCGCAGTCGTACGGGACGTTGAGCCACTTGTGGCCGTCGGTGGCCCAGGAGTCGGCGCGCTCGATGCCGGCGGTGAGGTGCCGGAGCCGCGGGCTGGCGGCGGCCCATAGCCCGAAGGCGCCGTCGACGTGGATCCAGGCGTCGGGGCGATGCTCGCGGATGAGGTCGATGGCGGGCCCGATGGGGTCGAAGGCCCCGGTGTTCACGTTGCCGGCCTGGAGGCAGACGATGAGTGGCCGGTACCCGTCGGGGAGGCGCTCCGCGAGCGAGTTGAGGCGGAGCCGGCCCTGGTCGTCGGTCTCGGCAACGATCGAACGGGCGCGGCCGATGCCCAGGTACTGCAGCACCGTGCCGATCGTGGCATGCGCCTCGGCGCCGATGAGGACGTCGATGGGCGGCGATCCCGCCAGGCCGTCGGCCTCAACGTCCCAGCCCCTCGACGCGAGGACCGTGTGGCGCGCGGTCATGAGGCAGGTCACGTGCGTCCCCAACGCCACGGACGTCCCGGGCGTCGGGGACGACGCGTTCGTGACAGGGGACGGCGCCTGGACGGACTTCTGGTCCGTGAAGGGTCAGGTCGCGCTCCACGTCATGGCCGAACGCGGTCTCACCACGGAGCAGTACGCGGCCCTCGCGCGGGCGGCCTACGCGCGGCTGGGCGGCTGACCACCGGGCGGTCGCACGCCGGGCGGACGCACGCCGGGCGAACCGGATCAGCGTGCCGGCCCGGCGCGCAGGCGCGTGGCGATGCGCTCGACGTCCTCCTCCCGCCCAGCCCACGCGGCCGCTGGCCCATCCACCACCAGCGCTGCCGTTCCCGCCGGCGTCCGGATCGCCCATGCCGCGATGCGCCAGGCCCGCGTCGTGCCGGCCTCGTCGAGCCGTCGCATCACCACGGCAGGCCCGGCATCGAGCTGCACCGTCTCGAAGGTCGGCCGGCCGGCGATCGGCGACTCGATCCTCGCCGCCAGCCATTGCTCCAGCGGCTCCGTGCCGGGCTGGGGCTCCGCGGTGCGCCCCCCTTCCGCGAGCAGCTGCAGGCCCTGCCCGCCCTGCCCGCCCGGGACAACCTCGCTGGCGAAGACCGCGCCCGTCGTGTCGAAGGGGGCGAGCCAGGGCGGGAGCGCGACCCCGAGGTCATCCACGCCGGGCACCACCGACCATCCCTCGGGAAGTGGACGGACGGAGGGGGGAGGCATGGAAGGGCCTGCGGCCGGAGCGCATGCGGACAGGCCGCCGACAACGAGCAGGGCCATGACTGCGACCGCCATCGTGCGCCGGCCGGGCCGCAGGATGGCGACGCCGAGGATGACCCAGGCGGCCGCGTTGAGCGCGATCCCAGCCAGGGAGATCGGCCCGAAGACCGTGGGCTGCGCCGGCGACGTGAGCTCGACGCGGTCGATGCCGAGGATCGCGAGCAGGGAGCCGGTCGCCAGCAGGAGCGCGACCCAACGCGGCACGGCCCCGATCCGCAACGCGACCAGCCCGAACCACGCGTCGGCGAGCCACATCGCCAGGGCCAGACAGAAGCCAGCGAGGCCGAAGTCGCCCGCGAAGGGCTGCTCCCGGCCTGCCGCGAGCAGGATCCAGGCGCCGTAGCCGGCATTCGCCACGATCACGGGCACCGTCCCTGCGATGGCCCACCGCGGCGACACCGCCGACTGCCGCCCGAACGCCGCCACCGCGATCGCGATGGCACCAGCGCAGAACAGCACCAGCCGCCATGTGTTGAGCGCCGGCGGGATGTCGACGACGAACGCCGCCAGGAGGCCGAGGCCGCCGGCGATCCCGAGCAGCCCGAGCATCGTCCGCGCCGACGGGAGCGTCGTTCGCGCTGCCGTCACGGCAGGGTCCCTCCGGGCACGCGGCTCGCCGATGCCGGCACGGGCGCGGCGAGGGCGCCGGCGACAAGCGAGGCCACACCGCCCGGGTCGTCCATCCAGGGCGCGTGCCCCCCGGGCACGATGACCAGGTCCGCGGCCCAGAAGGCGGAGGCGAACGCCCGTGCGACCTCGGGACCGCCGAACGGATCGGCGTCGCCCCAGATGAACCGGACGGGACACCCGATGGCGGCGCGCTCCTCGGGCGAGAGCAGGATCTCGGGCATGACGCCGTGGACCGGGGAGAGGAACAGGCGCCCCAGTCGCAGGTCGTTCCGCTG
>JANNHX010000093.1:0-6439 GCA_031404615.1 Chloroflexota bacterium | reverse complement strand
CCTCCGATGCGCGCGCCGCGCCGAAGGTTTCACCGGTTCCATGGTCCGACCTCGCGCGGCCCGGAGCGCAGACCCCGGGATCCTGATTCCCGCCGGATCGACGCCTCGCGCGCGCCGGGGCTAGGTCGATTGCCTCGAGCGTAGGGTCGATCCCGGAGGGCTTGCGGCGGATGGTCGGTGCGGCTGATCGTCGTTCCCGTGACCTCCCAGCAGCTCGGTCAGTCCCGCGCTCACGAGGTCTGCATCGATCGGCGACAGCTTCCCGATTTCTCCTCTCACCAGGCGATGGTCCAGGGTGAACAGCTTGAAGCGCACCTTGGATGCCGCGGGGAGGCCGGCGGCCGCAAGATCGGCCAGGCTGCAGTCCAACGGCCAGGGCGGATTGCCTTCCGAGGTGATCATCGCCATGACCGAGTGACCGGCCGGCGCATTGAACGCAACGGGATCGGACAGCACCAAGGCGGGGCGATTCTTCGTCGCGGCACGGTCCGAGAACGGAAAGGGGACGCGCACGACCGCGTATCGGTCAAAGGTCACGGTAGGCCTCCTCGTCGGCGGCGCCCGCCCACTCGTCGAGCGTGCCCTCGATGGCCCGCATGTATTCGAGATCCATCGGCAGCACGCGGCGAACGGTCGCCGTGCCGTCGGCGCCGACCTCCCAGGCGATCAGGTCCCCGGGTACGACGTGCAGGGCGGCGCGAACGTCCCGCGGGATGGTGGTCTGGCCCTTGGCCGTGATCTTTGCGACTTCCAGCACGCTGGCCCCTTCGTGTGGCGATCCTTACGTCCTTACTGTACGGCACGTCATCACCTTCCTCCCTGGAGCTGGCGACGGGTGCTGCAGCAAGGGTTGCGGTCATCACCGGCGCCGTCGAGCCCATGCGTTCGGCGAGGACGATTCAGGCGCGGGGCGCTACCCTTCGGGAACTGCACGGAGGAACCATGGCCGACACTGCGCAGGCCGGCGACGTCGTCCCGGCCACGACCCGCGAGGAGCTCCTTGTCCAGCACGCCGATGCGCGGCGTCGCCGGAACACCGCACCGCTCGGCAGCCACGAGTGGGAGGAGGCGAGCCACGAGGTCGGCCGGATCGAGATCGACATCGCCGCCCTCGAGCGGTCGATGGACCCGCCGCGGGTCTGATGCGGCCGAGAGGAGCCTGAGACCGAGACTCACCCGTTCCCGTATTCGGCGCTGACCGCCGGGGCCCACGCTGGGTCCAACGGCGGTCCTGCTATCGTGCGGCCCATGGACGGGGTGGTGCTGGTCCTGAACCAGAACTACGAGCCGCTCAACGTCTGCAACCTCCCGCGCGCCTTCCGGCTCGTCTTCGGCTCCCGGGCTGAGGTCATCGTGTACGACCACGCGACCATCCGGACCCCTCGCAGCGCCTATCGCGCGCCGTCCGTGATCCGCCTCCAGCACCAGGTCCGCCGGCCACGGCCGCGCGTCAAGCTCACACGGCGCGAGATCTTCGCCCGGGACCGCCACACCTGCCAGTACTGCGGCCGCGTCGGCCACGACCTGACCCTGGACCACGTCATGCCGCGCCACCGCGGCGGCGCCCACTCCTGGGAGAACCTCGTGGCCGCCTGCAAGCCCTGCAACCACCGCAAGGGCGGCCACACGCCGGAGGAGGCCCGCCTCCGGCTCTCGCGCCCGCCCTTCGAGCCGCGCAGCGACCTCTACTCGCTGTTCACGCCCTACCTCGCGGACGACCGGAACGAGGCCTGGAGGGACTACCTCTTCCTCGGCAGGAACTGACCCGCAGCGTGACCGCGCCGGACGCTGCCGACCGGCCGCTCGCGGGCATCGTCCCCGCCCCAGTCGTCGACGTCCTCGACCGCCTCCACGATGCCGGGCATGCCGCGTACGTCGTGGGCGGATCCCTGCGCGACGCCCTCGGCGGCCGCGAGCCTGCGGACTGGGACCTCGCGACCGATGCCCTCCCCGAGCGGCTCGTCGCCCTGCTCCACGGCGCGGTCTACGAGAATCGCTTCGGGACCGTGGCCGTCCGGCGTGGGGACGACGTGTACCAGATCACCACGTTCCGCACCGAGCACGAGTACGCCGACTTCCGCCGGCCGCACACGATCGAGTTCGGGACCGATGTCGTGGCAGACCTCGCGCGGCGCGACTTCACGGTCAACGCGATCGCCTGGGGTCGCGGGGCCGCGGACGACGGGCCCAAAGGTCTGGTCGACCCGTTCGGCGGCCGCGCGGACCTCGACCGGCGGCTCCTGCGCGCGGTCGGCGACCCGGATGCCCGGTTCCGCGAGGACGCGCTGCGGATGATCCGCGCGGTGCGGCTGGCGGCCACCCTGGACTTCACGATCGAGCCCGCGACGCTCGCCGCGATCGCCGCCAACGCGGTGCTCGTCGAGCACCTCTCCGGCGAGCGGGTAGGGGCGGAGCTGGAGAAGCTGCTGGCGGCGCCACGGCCGTCCGTCGGGCTGCGCCTGGCCCAGGAGACGGGCCTGCTCGCGGTCATCGCGCCCGAGCTCGCCCGCCAGCCCGGGATCCCGCAGAACAAGATCGAAGGCGAGGACCTCTGGGACCACACGCTGCGGACGGTCGATGCCACGCCCGCGTCACGGCCGGTCGTGCGGCTGGCGGCGCTCGTCCACGACATCGGCAAGCCGTCGACCCTCGCCGACGGCCACTTCCACCATCACGACGTCGCGGGCGCCCGGCTCGCCGAAGTGTGGCTGCGCAAGCTCCGCTATCCGCGTGCCGCCGCGGACGACGTCGCCCACCTCGTCCGCCACCACATGTTCTGGCCGGATCCCTCGCTGTCGGACGCCGCGATCCGGCGGTTCCTCAAGCGGGCCGGTGCGAGACACCTCGACAACCTGTTCGCGCTGCGGCGCGCGGACGACATCGGCTCCGGGATGCCGCCGGACGATCCGGACATCCTCCGGTTCCGGGAGCGGCTGGACGCCGAGCTGGCGGCGGAAGCGGCCCTGGACCGCTACGCCCTGGCGATCGACGGCGGCGACCTGATGCGGGAGCTGCACCTGGACGCCGGGCCGAGCCTCGGCCGGATGATCGACGCCCTGGTGGAGCGGGTCGTGGACGACCCGGAGCTGAACGAGCGGGCGACACTCCTTCTGCTGGCACAGGGCATGCTTGCGGACATGGACGAAGACCGCCGCGACCGATGATCGAGATCCTGCTACAGGCCGAGCGCGCCCTCACCATGGGCATGATCGACCAGGCCGAGCGCATGTACCGCCAGGCTGCCAACGCCGACCCGCGCAACTCGATCGCGGTGGTGGGGCTCGCCCGTGTCGCGCTCGAGCGAGGCGACGAGCCCGCGGCGTGGCGCTTCGCGAAGGCGGCGCTCGTCATCGACGGGGAGAACGTGGCGGCCCAGCGGCTGGCCGAACGACTGGAGGAGGTCTGGACATACCGCGGCGAGTCGCTGCCGGAGGTGGCGCTGGCCGAAGTGGCCGCGGCCGCGCTGGCCAAGTCCGAATCGGCGCCGGTGCCGGCGCCTGCACCCGATCCCGTGCCTGCACCCAAACTGGCGCCCGCGCCCACTCCTACGGCTGCGCCCGATCCCGCGCCCACGGCCGGGCGACACCAGGGCGTCCTCGACCGCCTGCTCAGGAGGAACCGCCCATGAAGGTCCTGGTCACCGGCGGCGCCGGCTACGTCGGTGGCGTGTCCGTGGACGCGATCCTCGCGGCGGGCCATGACGTCGTGGTCCTGGACGACCTGACCACCGGCCACGCGGCCGTGGTCCCGCCGGGGGCCCGCCTCGTCCGCGGCTCGTACGGCGACGAGGCGGCGACCCGCGAGCTCCTCGCCAGCGAGGGCATCGACGCCATCCTCCACTGCGCGGCCCGCTCGCTCGTCGGGGAGAGCGTCGTGGACCCGGCCAAGTACTACCGCGACAACGTCGCGGGCGGCATCGCGCTGCTTGAGGCGGCCCGGCTGGCGGGCGTCCGGCGCGTCGTCTTCTCATCGACCGCGGCGGTCTACGGCGTCCCGGCCTCGACACCCATCCGCGAGGACGCGGCGCTGGCCCCCATCAACACCTACGGCGAGACCAAGCGCACGTTCGAGGGGGCGCTGCGCTGGTACTCGGGCGCCTACGGCTTCCGGGCCGTGATCCTGCGCTACTTCAACGTCGCCGGCGCGACAGAGCGCCTGGGCGAGGTCCACCGCCCCGAGACGCACCTCATCCCGAACGCCCTGAAGGCCGCCGAGGGCGGGCCCGCGCTGACGCTGTTCGGCGAGGACTACCCGACCCCGGACGGCACGCCGATCCGCGACTACATCCACGTCGCGGACCTCGCGGACGCGCACGTGGCGGCGCTCGCACGGACGGGCCAGGATGGCCGCGCGGAGCCGCTCATCTGCAATCTCGGCACGTCGAGCGGCTTCTCCGTGCGGGAGGTGCTCGCGGCGGCGGCCGAGGTCACGGGCGCCCAGATCCCGCACAGCGTGGGGCCGCGCCGGGCGGGCGACCCGCCGGTCCTCGTCGCGTCGAACGACCGTGCGCGCGCCGAGCTCGGCTGGGAGCCGACGCGTTCGACCCTCCCCGAGATGCTCGGGTCCGCGTGGGCCTGGCGCCGCGCGCACCCCGAGGGTTACGGCGACTGATCAGACGGCGGGCAGGAAGGCGCCCGCCAGCGAGTACATCCACAGGGCGACGAGGCCGGCGAACACGGTCACCACGACCGTGAGTCCGATGACGGCGCCCATGGGCAGCGTCTGGCGGCGGGGATCGGGGGGTCTGCTCACGGGGTCACCAGGTGCACGGGGTTGCCACGGATGTCGACGGACCACGTAGTCGTGTCGTTGCCGTTGTCGAGCTGGTACTCGATGAGCCACCAGCCGTCCTCGTCCGTGACATCTCCGAGCGGATCCAGCCCGGACTGCCCGTAGCTGGCCGGCAGCGCGACGGTGATCGTGATCTCGCGGTTGTTGAACAGCGGCGAGCCGTTCGAGGTCTGGATCTCCTGGACCCCGGTGGCGGATCTGCCGTCGTCGGACTCCCAGTCGAAGGTCTGGCGGCGGTAGATGTTGCCGTCCGGGCTGAGAAGGCGCAGGTACGCGTTGCCGGACGTCTCGCCCGGGTCGAACAGGTGGATCACCATGGTCTTGCCCGCGTGGACGCGCTCGATCTGCGCGAAGTAGAACTTCTGCTGGCCCGTGTCCAGGTTGGTGTAGGCGGCCATGCGACCGCCACCATAGACGCGGGCGTCGCCATCGGCGTTTCCCGTGGACTTGACCCAGATCGAGAACAGGTTCTCGGCGCCCACGCTGGCGTTGACGGCGTCGAGGCTGGTGTTGACGTTGAGCCGGTAGGTCCCCTCGGCCAGGCCGCTGGCAACCGTCACCCAGGCGTTGTGCGCCGGATCGTCAGCACAGTCCTGGTCCTGCGCCGTGATGCCGTCGGCCTGGTTCCCGGGTGTCCCGAACTCGCCGCTGAAGTCGCCGAGCATCTTGCCGGCCGGGTCGTACGAGAGCGTCGCGACCGGGGCCCCGTCGTCCGTGATGTCGAGCACCGTGCCCTGGGTGTCGTACAGGCGGTAGGTGATGGCGACCGGGGCGATGTTGCCGGGGGACGTCCAGTGGTCACCCGCCCCGAACGAGCCGCCGTGGCCGTTGTCGCCGGTGGCGCAGTAGATCGGGTCGAACAGCTGGACCTGGCCGGAGCCCCCGGGCAGCTCGATCGTGTAGTCGTAGCCGCCGGCGTCATACGTTGGGCTGTCCGATGTCGAGGGGTCTCCAGTCCCGCCACCGAGGATCGCCGGCGCGTACTTGTCGCCGTTCTCGCGCCAGCCGCCCTGCGTGAAGATCGCGCCCCAGAACCCCTGCGACGCCAGGGTCGACGCAGTGATGGGATCCGGGACGCTCAGGGTCTCGACGGTCCAGGTCGTCGTGGTCGTCGTGGTGGTGGTCGCCATGCCCCACCAGACCTGGACGCGGACCTGGTCGACTCGGACCAACCGCGTGTTGTCCGTGCATCCCTTGTCCGCAGTAAGGCGGACCCGGAAGTTGGCGTTGCTGAAGTCACCCTCGTCCCAGCCATGGCCGCCCCAGGGCGTCAGGTTTCCGGTATTGCCGAGCGGGTAGTCACCGTTGTTTGCGTTCGTGCCGAGGTTCGGCGTCCAGACCTGGGTGGACCAATTGCCCCCGTCGTTCCAGGAGAGCTCCACGCCGATCCTCGTGTTGGAGCAGGAGCCGCTGAGGAAGGCGTCGTCGAGCCGCACCTGCAGGCCGGTGATCGTCAGGTCCTGGTTTGCGGCCGGGCTCGGGATCCCCAGCCCGAACGTGGTCCACTGCTGCTGCGCGAGGTCCGTGCCCGACAGGCCATACCCGTGGTTGTGGCCCGTGACGGCTCCCTTGCCCTCCCCGCCCCACGCCGTCCACGTGCCGCAATGCGCGGGCGAGCCCGGCACGGCCGCCGGGCCGCCAACCAGCC
>JANNHX010000092.1:0-3240 GCA_031404615.1 Chloroflexota bacterium | reverse complement strand
GTCGCGAGGAAGGTGCTCGTCCAGGCCGGGAACGGGGGAATGGGCAAGCGCCCGCCGGACGACCCGCAGATCTTGATCTTCGCGCTCTCAGACGTGGGGCCGGGCATGTAGTTGACGAGGAAGTTGACCCCCCGACTGTCGAACTGGTCCGGCCGGGCGCTCAGAATCAGCAGCCTGTTGACCACGAAGTCGCCGCCGCCCTTGATGCTCGTTGCCCCGCACGGGGACTTGAATTCGAAGTCTGTGTTCACGAGTGGCGCCTCACCGAAGATCCGGCTCTGGTCGGGATCAAACCGGAGCATGACCTCCGACGTCACCGTGGATTCAAAGCCGCCGTCGGCCACGTCGAGGGTCCCGGTCGACTCCACCTTCAACCTGAACGTCAGGCACTTGACGGTGAGGTCACGCGCCTCCCGCAGCGGGGCTTCGTCCAGCGCGAACCCGAGCATGCCAAACACCGCGAACTGGCGTTCCATGCTTCGCCAGACGAGGGCCATCCGATGGATGACGTGATCCTCGACGCATAGCTCGAACTCCTCGATGATGCACACCCTGGCGGCTTTCTCGATCAGCCCCGGGTACCGGTCCAGCCCGCTGGACGTCGAGGGCACGCCCAGCAGCTGCCGATGGCGCTCAAGGCTGATGACGGATTCGATGGCCAGCCTGCCCTTGGCGCAGCTCTCGCCAGCGACGGCGACGCGCGGCGCCACGACCTGCTGCTCGAACTCGAGCATCGTCGCCTCGTAGGCGTTTGACAGGAAGGCGCCCTGGAACTCGCCACCTTCCTGCCTGATCCGGATGACCTCGGCGTTGAGCGCGTCGGTCAGGCGCCGCTCGGCGTCGCCGCCGATGCGCCTGCGGTCTGGCTCGATGTCGGCCAGCAGGCCCCTCGTGACACCGTTGCCGCTGAAGTGGGGGACGGAGATCTGGATGTCCGCCGACCCGATCACCGGCTGGGCCAGGATCACGTCCCTGCCGTCCGCCTCGTATCCGAACGGGAGCTGCTCGCCGGGCGGGATCGGCTGGAGGGGCGCGATCGTGAGGATCGCCGGCTCGTACAGGAACAGGCCGTCCGGGCTGAGCTGGACGGCGTGGGTCTGCTCGCCGCCGAACGGGAGGCCGCCGACGCTGGTGACCGGGGTCAGCCCGATCGACGTCTCGGTCAGAAGGGCGTTCGCAGGGATGTCGAGCGTGTAGACGGTGCCGTCGGCCCCGGTCGCGGTGACGCTGCCGCCCTCGATGGGGACGACCGCCTCGACCGCCTTGCCGGCATCTAGCGTCAGGGCGAGGTCGATCGGGGTCGCCGACGGGTCGAGGATCCAGGCCGTGTCGCCCAAGGCACCCGGTGAGGCCTGGCCGGCCGATGGGCCGGCGCTCAGGTTCGGGTTCGCACTGCCAGGGCCGGTCGAGCCGCCCGGTGCGGTAGGAGCCCCACAACTGGCGACGAGGGCGGTTCCAGCCAGGACCGCTGCGACACGCCCGGCGACGCGCCGCCACGTTCGACGAATTGCCACGCTACAGGGTCTCGATTCTGGTCCAGGGGGACGCGCGGACCCGGACCGGCCCACGGGCGCACGATAACAGGCGGGAGCTACGCCGCCGGGTGGCTGGGCGGGACCGTGCATGGCCCGAGCCTGGCGCACCATCCGTGTCGCATGACAGATTCGCGTGCACGCGCGAGAATGTCGCGGCTGGCAGGGACGAAGCCCGGCGCCAGCCGACCGCGCATGAGCACCTGATGACCAACCTGCCCAACTCCGCAGCCGACCGGGCTGTCAACGCCTCCACAGCCGACGGCGAGACGCCCGTCGACGACCCTGAGCTCGCGGCGCTCGTCCGGCGCGACGCACCGCCCGACGACGCCGACCCTTCGATGGCCGCCCCGGCTGATGTGGCCACCGCCGATGCACCTGCGCCGGGCGAGCCGGCCGACACCGCCCCGGTGGACACGTCGCCCGAAGCCGACGAGCCGGTCCTGGTCGATGCCGTGCCGGTCCTGCCCCTCGCGGCCGCCGTGACCGACGCCAAGCCCCCGGCACGGCCTCGGCGCCGACGGTCGCTCGCCCTCCGCTTCGGCGTCTCGTTCGTCCTGGGCATCCTGCTCGCGGTCGGCATCGGCGCCGGTGTCCTGTACGCATGGGGCCTGCAGTACGACGGCCGGGTCCTGCCCGGCGTCCGCATCGGCAGCACGGACCTCGGCGGGCTCACCCGCGAGCAGGCGGAGGCGGAGATCGCGAACGCCTATGGGTGGCTCGGCAACGGGCAGATCGCGCTCACCGGCCCGGACGGCAAGATGACGACCATCAGCTACGCCGACGTCGGCCGCGGCCCCGACACCTCGACGCTGCTCGACGCGGCACTCGCGGCAGGCCGCCAGGGCGAGCCCCTCGCGAACCTCATCGGCGCACCGGAGGTCGCGATCCACGGCGTGACCCTCGACTCCGCCGTTGCCTACGACCGCGACAAGCTGGTGGCCGCCGTCCAGGCCCTCGCCACGACGATCGACCAGACCCCCGTGGACGCCTCCGTGTCGGCCGGCCAAGGCGGGACGTTCAGCATCTCCCCCGCGAAGGACGGTCGCGCCGTGGACAAGGCGGCCCTGCTGACCCCGCTCGACCAGCAGCTCGCGGCGCTCGGCACGCCGGCGTCGATCACGATGGCCGTGCCGGTCATGCCATTGGCACCCGCCGTGGCCACCGCCTCGGCCGAGGCGGCGAAGGCGGCCGCGGATCGCATGGCTGCCGACGTGGTCGTCGCCCGGGACAAGGACAGCTGGACGATCGCCGGCACGAGCCTCGCGCCGCTGATCTCGTTCTCGACCGCGGCCGACGGGAGCATCACCCCGGTCTTCGACGAGTCGGGCCTCGACCCGATCCTCGAGACGATGGCCCAGAAGGTCAATCAGACCGTGCGGAACGCGGGCCTCAAGCTGGTCGGCAGACGTGTGGTCGCCACCGGCACCAGCCGCGAGGGCCGCACGCTCACGGTTGCCGGCACGAAGTCCGCGATCATCGGCCAGATCCAGGCCCGCCAGGCCGGCATGGCGGCCCAGCCCGTGGCGGCTGTCGTCAAGGCCGTCGATCCCAAGCTGTCGGCGGCCGACGCCAAGGCCTTCGCCGCCAAGATGCGGCCCATCAGCTCGTTCAGCGTCTTCTACTGGGTCATCATCAACAACCACTGGGGCGGGAACATCGAGGCGCCGGCCACGAAGATCAACGGCACGGTCGTGCCGGCAGGCGG
>JANNHX010000091.1:0-17810 GCA_031404615.1 Chloroflexota bacterium | reverse complement strand
CGCGATGGACGCGTCGCAGATGCTGAAGCCGATGCTGGCCCGCGGTGAGCTGCACACCATCGGCGCGACGACCATCGACGAGTATCGCAAGCACATCGAGAAGGACGCGGCCCTCGAGCGGCGCTTCCAGCCGGTCATGGTGGACCAGCCCTCGGTCGAGGAGACGATCTCGATCCTGCGTGGCCTCCGCGAGCGGTACGAGGTGCACCACGGCGTCCGGATCACGGACTCGGCGCTCGTCGCCGCCGCCACGCTGTCCAACCGCTACATCACCGAGCGCTTCCTGCCCGACAAGGCGATCGATCTCGTCGACGAGGCCGCGAGCCGGCTCCGGATGGAGATCGACTCGATGCCGATCGAGCTGGATGAGCTGGAGCGCCGCCGGATTCAGCTCGAGATCGAGCGCGAGGCCCTGCGCAAGGAGAGCGACGACGCCTCGCGGGCTCGCCTCGAGGCTCTCGAGAAGGAGCTCGCGGACGTCGCCGAGCAGGCGGGTGCCATGAAGCAGCGCTGGGAGGCGGAGAAGTCGGCCATCGCCGCGCTGCGCGAGACCAAGTCCGAGGTCGAGCAGCTGGCCGTCCGCATCGAGCAGGCCGAGCGCGAGGCGGACTACGGGACCGCGGCGGAGCTCAAGTACGGCAAGACCCGCGAGCTGAGCGACCGGATGGCCCAGCAGGAGGCGGCGATCGCGTCGCTCCAGGGCCCCGGCGCGCTGCTCAAGGAGGAGGTCTCCGCGGACGACATCGCCGGGATCGTGGGGGCGTGGACGGGGATCCCGGTCACGCGGCTTATGGAGGGCGAGCTCGAGAAGCTCGTGACGATGGAGGACCGCCTCCACGACCGCGTCGTGGGGCAGGATGAGGCGATCGCTGCCGTGTCGGACGCGGTCCGTCGGGCGCGCGCCGGGCTCAAGGATCCGCGGCGGCCCATCGGGTCGTTCCTGTTCCTGGGGCCGACCGGCGTGGGCAAGACGGAGCTGGCGCGGGCGCTGGCGCAGTTCCTGTTCGACGACGAGAGCGCGATGGTCCGCATCGACATGAGCGAGTACATGGAGAAGTTCGCCGTGTCGCGCCTCGTGGGGGCGCCTCCCGGATACGTCGGCTACGAGGAGGGCGGCCAGCTCACCGAGGCCGTCCGGCGCCGACCGTACCAGGTGATCCTGCTCGACGAGATCGAGAAGGCGCACCCGGACGTGTTCAACGTGCTGCTCCAGGTGCTCGACGACGGCCGGCTCACCGACTCCCAGGGACGGACGGTCGACTTCAAGAACACCGTCGTGATCATGACCAGCAACATCGGCAGCCAGCAGATCATGGCGTTCGCGGGCCGGCCCGGCGGCGAGGACTACGAGTCGATGAAGCGCCGCGTCACGGATGACCTGCGCGGCACGTTCCGGCCCGAGTTCCTCAACCGGATCGACGAGGTCATCGTGTTCCACGCCCTGACCGACGCGGAGCTCGTGGCGATCGCGGACCTGCTCCTCGCCGACCTCCAGGGGCGGGTCGCGGCCAACGACCTGGTGCTCGAGCTCACGCCGGCGGCCCGGGCGCTGATCGTCCGCGAGGGCACGGACCCGGCCTTCGGTGCCCGGCCGCTCAAGCGGACCATCCAGCGGCTCGTGGAGAACCCGTTCGCTCGGGCGCTCCTCTCGGGTAAATTCCGGCCCGGCGATACCGTGACCGCGGACGCCGATGTGGTCTCCGGCGCGCTGTTGTTCTCGTCCGAGTCGTCGACGGTGGTGACGAACGCCGCCGACAGGCGCGATGCGCGTGGGCCAGCGGGCGGGCGCGAGGGCGCTGGAGCGGGTGTGGACGCGCCCTCGATCCTGGATCTGCCCCCGACGAGCGCGGGGAAGAAGGGCGACGGGGAACGCCTGAACTGAGGACCGAGCGGCCCGCGGAGCACGCTCGGTATCCTGTCGGACGCCATGGACATCCTCCCCGCCGCTGGCACGGTCTTCATCCTGGGCGCCGTTGAGCTCTGGGCCGCCATCCCGGCTGGGTTCGCGCTCGGTCTCCCTCCGGCTGTCACCGCGATCGCGGCAGCCGTGGGCGCCATCACGGGCGTCCTCGTGATCGTCCTGATCGGAGACCGGGCCAAGACCTGGCTGATGGCCCGTCACGGCCCCACGAACAGCGGGCCGGGCGGCGGAACGATCCGCAGGGTTTGGGGACGCTATGGGGTCGTCGGACTCGGGCTCCTCGCGCCGGTGCTCGTCGGGGCGGCGCTCGGAGCTGCCCTGGGGCTCCTCCTGGGCGCATCCACGCGACGCCTCCTGCTCTGGCTGAGCGTCGGCATCATCCTGTGGACCATCATCACGGGGGCGGCAGCCCTCGGACTCGCCGGCCTCGAGTCGATTGGCGGATGACACGGCAGCGCCACGGCAGCGCGATGCCATGCCGACACACCGCGTTGCCTCACCCGGGGCCGCCCTGATGCGGTTCGCCGACGCCGTCCGTCGGCTGGAGCCGCTGCCCGACGTCCTGCCCGACGGGCCCGAGGCACTGATCCCGGTATTCCTGGAGAGCGGTGCCCCGAGGCCGCAGCCGTCCTGGGGCGAGTCGACTGCGTCCGCGAGGCCGGCGGCCGTGCTGGTTCTCATCTTCCCGGACGAAGACGGCGAGGCGCGCCTGGTCCTCACCGAGCGCGTGGACCGTGGCGGGCACCACTCGGGCGAGGTCTCGTTCCCGGGCGGGCGGGCGGAGCCTGGGGATGCGGACCTCGTCGCGACGGCCCTTCGTGAGGCGGCCGAGGAGGTGGGCCTGGACCCGGTCGCGGCCGGGGTCCGGGTGCTCGGGTCGCTGTCGATACAGTGGATCCCGGTCTCGAACTTCACCGTGACGCCGGTGGTCGCGGTCGCGGAGCGGCGGCCGGTCCTCGTGCCGCAGCCCTCGGAGGTCGCGGCGATCCTCGAGGTGCCGGTGTCCGCGTTCCTGCCGGACGGCGAGCTGGTCTGGGTGGAGCGCGAGATCCGGGGCTGGGAGCTGCGCTACGCCGCGTACCCGGTGGAGGGGCTGGGTGTGTGGGGGATGACCGCGCGGGTGCTCGGCGGGCTGGGCGCCTGGCTGGGGCGCGACGAGACCTGACCACCACGACCCGCTACGGGATCTCGACCGGTCCGGCCCGGGACCTGTTCGGCTCGCCGGTCAGGAAGTCCACGAAGACCGTGTACCCGCTGTAGCCGTCCTCGGACACAGACCTCATGCACCGTACGAGGGCCGGACCGGCCGAAAACGGGTGAACCGCGCCGCGAGATCAGCCCCCTGGCGCTACAGCGGCTCGCGCTCCTCGTCGTCCGGATCCGTGAACCGCCGGACGGGTCGCCCGGGCCACGGCGCGAGCGACCCCTCGCCCTTCGTCACGGGCCGCGATGCCGAGCCCCCCGCCGCAGACGCTCCGGGACCCAGGGCCACCCCCTCGACCACCGCAGGCAGCGCGAGCGGCGGCGCGGTCAGCTCCACCACGATCGCGCGCATCTGCGTGCCGTCGGTCCAGGCGCCGTGCACGACGTTGGGGGGCCAGACCGCGGTCTCGCCCGCCAGCACCCGCGTGCGCTCGTCGCCCACGCCCACCCAGCCGCCGCCCTCGATCACGACGAAGTACGTCCAGTTGGGGTTCGAGTGGGGGGCGATCCGAGCGTGCAGCGAGAACGCGAGCTCGGCGATGACACCGGTGGGGCCGCTCTCGATGACCTGGCCCTCGATCCCGGTCGTGCCGGGCGGGCCGTCGGGGCGCCGGTGCCCGACCCCGAACCGCCGGACGTCGATCGGCACGGGGTGGCTCCCTCGTCAGCGGCGGCGCCGCCGGCGCGACGACTTGGCGCGGATCGTGGCCTCGGGGTGTGCGTACCGCTGGCGCGAGTAGTAGCGCTGCTTGGCAAGCTGGCGCTCGTAGGCCCTGAAGTCCGGCGGGAAGCGCACGAACCGGATCCAGACCATCGCGCCGAGCCCGATCACGAGCGTCAGGAGCACGATGATCCAGTCGAAGGCGAAGACCATGTAGACCAGCATCAGGCTGAACGTGATCACGCCTGTCCAGAGCAGCCACTCGTACATCTGCAGGTACACCTGGTGGCGGTGGAGCTGGCGGGTTCGGACGTTGTAGAAGACGACGATGGCGATGAGCCCGACGACCGACGCGAAGACCAGCGGCAGATAGAGATCGGGGAAGCTCGCTTGGTTGAACTTCTCGAACAGGTAATCCCAGGGCCAGAGTTGCACGCGTGATGTCTCCGCAACGGCCGGGACCCCGGCCACGCTGATGGGCCGTGCGAGTATGCCACGGAGCCCACGGTATACTCGGCCCGACGACGCGCGCGCCCGATGGATGAGCCCCGGATCCCCTTCCCGGAGCCCGTTCGCCGCCCCCGGGGCGCGGACCTTGACGAACCGCCGGAGGAGGAACCGCGCCGGTGCGTGCGCTGCTCTCGGTCGCGAACCGCGACGGGCTCTCCGCGTTTGCGCGCGATCTCCAGGCCCTGGGTGTCGACATCGTCGCCACCGATGGCACCCGCGAGCACCTCGCCGCGGACGGGATCGAGGCCGCATCCGTCTCCGAGCTGACCGCGGTCCCCCCGCTCGCGGGCGGCCAGGTCCGAACCTTCCACCCGGCGATCTACGCCGGCATCCTCGCGCGCCGGGACCGTCCCGAGCACCTTGAGCAGCTCGTCGAGCACGGCTACAGCCTGATCGACCTCGTCGTCGTCAACGTCAAGCCGTTCGCGCCCGAGGTCGGGCAGCGCCACATCGGCATCGACGAGGCCATCGAGCTCATCGACACCGCCGGCGGCGCCCTCCTCTCCGCGGCCGCGCGCAACGCCGCGGGCGTCATCGTCGTGCCGTCCCCTGCGCATTACCCAGCGGTCCTCGAGGAGCTCCGCACGCTCGGCGCCGTCTCCGCGGACACGCGCTACCGGCTCGCCGCGGACGCGTTCAGCACGGTCGCCGCCTACTACGCGGAGATCGCGGCGTACCTCAACCAGATCAGCAACAACGTCTATCCGGCACGGCTTGCGCTCGTGCTCGAGAAGGTGGGTGACCTGCCCTACGGCGAGAACCCGCACCAGCGTGCGGCCTTCTACCGCGAGACCACGCACCGCTCGGGCGGCCTGGCCGACGCGAAGCAGCTCCACGGCTCGCCGCCCACCTTCAACAACCTCATGGACCTCGACACGGCCTACCGCATCGCGTCCGATTTCACGGCGCCCACCGTCGTCATCACGAAGCACACGGACCCGGTGGGCCTGGCCTCGGCCGAGGAGCTGGTGGAGGCCTACCGGCGCGCGCTCGACACGGACGCGGTCAGCTCGTTCGGCGGCATCGTCGGCGTCAACCGCGAGCTCGATGGCGCGACCGCCCGGGAGATCGCCGCGAACTCCTACGAGGCGGTCGTCGCCCCAGGGTTCAGCCAGGCGGCGCTCGGCATCCTGAAGGGCAAGCCCGGCCTCGAGCTGCTCGCCGTACCGCCGTCCCCCGTCGACGGCATGCGCGACTACGGCATCGCGAACCTGGACTTCAAGCGTGTCGGCGGCGGCCTCCTCGTCGAGGCGCTGGACCAGGTGGACCTGGACCGCGGCCAGCTCCAGGTCGTGACCCGGCGCCACCCGACCCTCGGCGAGCTCACGGACCTGCTCTTCGCGTGGCGCTCGGTCCGGCATGTCCGGTCGAACGCGATCGTCCTCGCGCGCAATGGCGCGACGGTGGGCATCGGCGCCGCGCAGGCGAGCCGGAACGTGTCGGTGGACATCGCGCTGCGACGAGCCGGCGGGCGGGCGAAGCTCTCGGTCATGGCCTCGGACGCGTACTTCCCGTTCCCGGACGGCATCCAGATCGCGGCCAACGCCGGGATCACGGCCATCATCCAGCCCGGCGGGTCGATCCGGGACGAGATGGCGATCGAGGTCGCCGACCGCCACCACCTCGCGATGGTGTTCACCGGACGCCGCCACTTCCGGCACTAGCCCCGGCCCAAGCCCGTCGCCGGGCCCCGCCGCGGCGCCTCGCGGATCCGCGCGCCGTCCTCCAAGCTCTCCGGGAGGCATCGATGGAACAGCTCCTCGCGCTCGAGATGATCCGTGTCACCGAGGCGGCGGCCATCGCCTCCGCCCGATTCATGGGCCGCGGCGCGCGTGACGAGGCAGACCAGGCCGCCACCGAGGCGATGCGCAAGGCGATGGACGAGACGAACCTCGCCGGGACCATCGTCATCGGCGAGGGCGAGCGCGACGAGGCGCCGATGCTCTACATCGGCGAGCAGGTGGGCAAGCACGGCGAGGGCGAGGCGGTCGCCGCCATCGACATCGCGGTGGACCCGCTCGAGGGCACGAACCTCGTCGCCACCGGCCAGGGCGGGGCGCTGACCGTCCTCGCCGCGTCGGAGACGGGCGGCCTCACCAACGCGCCGGACACCTACCTCGAGAAGCTCGCCGTGGGACCGGTGGTCGCGGGGTGCGTCGACATCACGCTGCCGCCGGCCGAGAACGTGCACCGGATCGCCGAGGCGCTGCGGCGCAAGGTCTCGGACATCACGATCGTCATCCTGGACCGGCCGCGCCACGAGGGGCTCATCGCCGAGGTCCGGGGCACCGGCGCCCGGATCAAGCTCATCAGCGACGGCGATGTCTCGGCCGCCATCTCGTGCGCGGTCCAGGGGACGGGCGTCCACGCGGTCATGGGCACGGGCGGCGCGCCCGAGGGCGTGATCACGGCGGCGGCGCTGCGGTGCCTTGGCGGCGAGATCCAGGCCCGCTTCCGGTTCCGCAACGACGAGGAACGCGAGCGCGCGATCCGGATGATGGGCACCGCGGACGAGGACAAGGTCTACCGCACCGAGGACCTCGCGGGCGGTGATCAGCTGGTGTTCGCGGCGACGGGCGTCACGACCGGGGAGCTGCTGGCTGGCGTCCGGTTCTTCGGCGGCGGCGCCCGGACACACTCGCTGGTGATGGCGTACCAGACCAAGCAGGTCCGGTTCGTGGACACGGTCCACATGTTCGACCGGGACCGGCCGCCCGCCGTCCGGCTGTAGGGCGGCCCCGGCCCGGCCGTGGCACAGCCCCCCGGCCCCTGCGGGCCGGGCGAGGTCCTGGCTCCCACGTGTGCCAGCTGCCCGGAACCGGGGGTTGTGCCAGCGGCCCGGTGCGGCGCCTGGCCCGCCGCCCGGAACCGGAGCCGCAGAGGCGGTCAGCCCGGGACGTTGAGCGGCGCCCAGCCCTCGCCGTCCCAGGTCGCGATCGGGCGGGCGGCGTCCGGGCCTTCCAGGTCACGCTGGCGCGCGGCGGCCGTCGAGACGGTCTCGCCCCAGCCGGGCGGCCGGAGCCAGTGCGCCAGGTCGGACAACGGGGCGAGGACGAAGAGCCGGTTACGGGCCTCGACGCGCGGCACGACCAGTGGCAGGGACGCCTTCGCCGGGTCGTCGGATCGGCCCTCGGGCGGGCGCTCGACGTTGACCCTGTGGCGGCCAAAGACCAGCAGGTCGAGGTCGACCTCGCGTGGGCCCCATCGCTCCCGTTGCTGGCGGCCGAACGAGCGCTCGAGGTCCTTGAGCTCGACGAGCAGTGCCGAGGCGCCGGCGGCGGGGTCGGGACCGGCCGGGACGTCCAGCGCGACGACCGCGTTGCAGAACTCCGGCTGCTCTGTGACGCCGACGGGGTCGGTGGCATAGAGCCGCGAGACGCCCCGCAGCCGTACGCCGGGGAGCACCGCAAGCGCGTGGACCGCGGCGGCCAGCGTCCCGGCGGGGTCACCGACGTTCGCCCCGAGCCCGATGTACGCCCGCACCCGAGCCACGGCCCGCCACCTCTCCATCGCTGGTCCATCGCTAGACTCGGGCCATGCCGCCCGTAACCGTCCTCGTCCTCTCGCCGGAGCTGGCGCCCGATGCCAGGCCGCTCGTACGCGCGCTCGATGCGGCGCGGGTCGCGCTGGCGGAACACCACCGGCGCGGGTTCCTCGCAGCCGGCGCCGACGAGGTCGTGGTTCACCGCGAGGGGCCCGACGATACCCCATTCGGCGCCCGGCTCCGGCGGCTGGCGGACGAGCTCTCGGGTGGTCGCGGCTCGTCGTCCCGTCGCGGCTCGTCGTCCCGCGGCGGGCTCGTGGTCCTCGGGTCGGGCTCGATCCCGCTCGCGACAGCGGCCGACCTGCGCGCCTTCGTCGAGGCGGCGGCGGCCGATTCGCCCGGAGCCCTGGCGAACCACCGCTACTCCGCGGACATCCTCGCGATCGCGCGGGGCCGCCGAGGCGCTCCGCGACGTCCCGGCGGACCTCGCGTCCGACAACGCGCTCCCGCGCTGGCTGGCCGAGGTGGCCGGCATCGGGGTGCGGGACCTGCGGACGCGGCGCCGGCTGGCGATGGACGTGGACTCGCCGCTGGACCTGCTGCTGCTCGAGGGCGTGCGCGGTGCGCCGGACCTGCCGCTCCCCGGTGACTCGGAGGCGGGGCCGGTTCACGAACGGCTGGCGCGGCTTCGGGCGCTGGCGCTGGACCCCGGCGCGGAGCTCCTGGTCTCGGGTCGCACGTCCGCCGCGGACCTCCGCTGGGCCGAGCGCCACACGCGGTCCCGCACCAGGGCCTTCATGGAGGAGCGTGGCCTCCGCACCGCATCCATCGGTGCCGCAGTCGGGCGCCCGAACCGCCGCGCCCCCCACAGCCTCCTCGGGGAGCTGCTGGACCGCGACGGGCCGGAGTCGCTCGGCCGCCACGTCGCCACGCTCTCGGACGGGGCGCTCATCGACAGCCGCGTGCTCCTCGCCCATCGGCTGGGCGGCGACGAGCGCGCATGGCCGTCCGCCGAGGACCGGTTCGCGAGCGACCTCCTGCTCGCGGACCGCGTGCAGGACACCTGGCTGGCCGCCCTGACCGCCGCTGCCGCCGAAGCCCCGGTGCCCGTCCTCCTCGGCGCACATTCGCTCGTGGGACCAGGGCTGCGGCTTGCCCTGCGGCCGGCCGGCCGCGGCTAGCGTCGACCACGTGTCACCGATGGATCCCGCCCAGCCGCCGTTCGCCGTCCCCGGGTATCGGCGCGAGGCCCTGCCGGACCCGGAGTCGGCCGGCGAGGACGGCTGGCTCGTGGCGGCACTGCGCGGCGAGATCGCGGCCGACGGCCCGATCACCTTCGCCCGCTTCATGGAGTGCGCCCTCTACGAGCCAGGCCATGGCTACTACCGGCGCCCGGAGGCGGGACCCGGCCGGGTCGCGGGCGACTTCCTGACGGCCCCCGAGGCGCATCCGATCTTCGGCGCGGCGATCGGGCGGCTCCTGGAGCAGGCGTGGGACGCGATGGGGCGGCCCGCGAGCTTCACGGTCACGGAGCCCGGGGCAGGCACGGGGGCGCTGGCGGCGGGCCTGCTCGGCGGGCTGCGTGACCTCGGCTCGCCGCTCCTCGACGCCATCCGCTATCGGCCGGTCGAGGTGGAGCCGGGGCGGCTCGACGCCCTGCGTGACCGGCTGGCGGCCGACGGGCTGGCCGGGTGCCTGGCGATCGGCACGGGCGCCGATGCAGATCCCAGTGACGCGACCGTCATCGGCGCCGTCGTGGCCAACGAGGTCCTCGACGCGCTCCCCGTCCATCGCGTCGTCGGTCGCCCCGAGGGCCTCCGCGAGCTCCTCGTCACGATCGACGATGCCGGCGCCTTCGCCTGGCTCGAGGCGGAGCCGACCACGCTCGACCTCGCCGCCCGCCTCGGCTCGGAGGGGATCGCCCTCGCCGACGGCCAGGTCACCGAGGTCTGCCTCGCCATCGACGGCTGGCTCGCCGGCGCGACCCGGCACCTCGCGCGGGGGCCGGTGATCTTCGTGGACTACGCCGCCGAACCCGCGGACCTCCACGGGCCGGCGCGCCCAACCGGCACCCTGCGCGCCTTCGCCCGTCACGCGGTCGGCGCGGACCCGTTCCGGAACGTCGGCCGGGCCGACCTCACCGCGACCGTGGACCTCGCGGCCGTCCGCGCGGCGGCGGCCGGCGCCGGGCTGGCGCCCGTCGGCGAGACGACCCAGGCAGAGCTCCTCGCCCGCGCGGGCACGAGCGACCTCACCGACGCCTATCTTCGTCGCCCCGGGGCGAGGCTCCAGGACGCGCTCGACCTCCGATCCGCGCTCGCCCGCCTGATGGACCCGCGCGGGATGGGCGGCTTCCGCGTCCTCGCGTTCGGGCGGGGCCTTCCGGACGACCTCGCGCTCCCGGCCCTCGAACGGTTCGTTCGGCCCGGCGGCTGACGCTGGACCCGCCCGACCTGCAGAAACGGCCGCGCAGGCGCACGCGCACAGGCGGATCATCCAACCCATGCGACTGCACCCCACCCCGCCCCGCATGATCACCGTAGGCCCGCCGTGGCGCTCGCGGTCGTGGGCGTGATCCTCGCCTGGCCCATCGAGCCCCTCGTCTCGCTGCTCGCGCCCGTCGCCGACGTGGCGAAGGAGTTCGGCCTCGCGCTCAACGCCGAGACCGGGTACCTGTGCCTGTTCGGCTCGTCGGGCCTGCTGGTGGCGGGCTCCCTCCTCCCGGCGATCTAGGGGCACCCGACCATGCGCAGCCGGACCAACTTCGCGCCCACCGCCCGCACGATCATCGTCGCCCTGGTCCTGATGGTGATCGGTCTGCTGGGCACGTACGGCTCGATCCTCCCCGACCAGTTGGGCGTCATCGCCTTCATGCTCGCCGTCGCGATCCTGCTCGTGGGGATGGGGTTCAAGGAGATCTGAGGCCGGACACGGACCCGGGACCCGTGTGAAGGGATCTCCAATAGGGGCCGTCCGGCACCGCCGGACAGGGTTTCTTCTCCCCCATGCGCTGCTAGAATGGCCGCGCCGTGCCGCGTGCCGCGGGGCGGGACAACGCAACCAAGCACCTCGATCGCGGGCCGGAGTCGACTCGGCCCCCTTCGACCTCGAGGACCTCGTGACCGGGATCTGGTACGTCGTCGGGTTCGTCATCGCCGGCACCCTGTTCGTCTTCGGCACGATCGGGCTGGCGTGGCTCATCTCCCACCGCACCCGTGGCGATGAGCACAAGGGCTACCCCTACGAGTCGGGCATCGACACCTACGGGGACACCCACGCCCGGTTCGGGATCTCGTTCTACATCTACGCCCTGATGTTCGTCGCCTTCGACATCGAGGTGGTCTTCATCTTCCTGTGGGCCCTGGTGTTCCGGGACCTCCTGCTTGGCGGGCTCGTGTCGATGCTGATCTTCGTCGGCATCCTCCTGTTCGGCCTCGCCTACGCCTGGCGCAAGGGGGTGCTGACGTGGCGCTGACCCCGGACGGTCGCGAGGCCGCCCTCCCCGACGCCCTCGCGGCGGACGCGCCCCCCGCCGCAGATCCCGAGTCCGGCCTGGTCGCCGCACCGGCGAGCGACCTCATGGTGCCCATCGTGGTCCCCAACACGCTGTGGACCTCGAACAGCCCGGGCGCCTACGCCAGCAGCACCGCCGCCGCCTTCACGCACCTCGAGACGTTCGAGAAGGGCGACCTGGAGCTCGCGGACACCGCGCGCTGGGGCAACCTGGAGGTCATCCCCACCAAGGCGGACCTGATCGTCGACCTGATCCGCATGAACAGCCTGTGGCCGCTGCTCTCGGGCCTCGCCTGCTGCGCCATCGAGATGATGTCCGCCGCGACGTCCAAGAACGACATGGACCGCTGGGGCATGTTCCCCTTCCGCGCCAGCCCCCGCCAGGCGGACGTCCTGATCGTCGCCGGCACACTGACCACCAAGATGTCGGGGCCGCTGATCCGCCTGTGGGAGCAGATGCCGGAGCCCAAGTGGTGCGTCGCGATGGGTGACTGCACCTGCTCGGGCGGTCGCTACAAGCGCTCCTACTCGACCATCGAGGGCATCGACCGGCTCATGCCCGTGGACGTCTACGTCCCCGGCTGCCCGCCCCGCCCCGAGGGCCTCATCTACGGGATGATGAAGCTCGGCCAGCTGGTCAAGGAGCGGCGCGGCAGCTGGCCGGACCGCGCCTACGGCCCCAACGTGCCGGAGGACGTGTAGGCATGGACCGCACGCTCCGCGCCCGCCTCGAGAAGCGCTTCGCCGACAAGGTCTCGGGACCCGTCCGCCAGCGCCACGACACCACCGAGCTCCGGATCGGCGCCGCCGACCTCACGGAGGTCATGACGGCCCTCCACGACGAGCCGGACCTCGAGTTCGTCCTGCTCGCGGACCTCGCGGGCGTGGACACGGGCGACCACATGCAGGTCGTCTACCACCTGTGGTCCGCGAAGACGCCGGACTGGCTGCGCGTGATCGCCGACGGCCTGCCGCGGGACAACCCGCGCATCGCCACCCTGACCGGCCTGTGGCCCGGGGCGGAGTGGATGGAGCGCGAGACGTACGACATGTTCGGGATCATCTTCGAGGGCAACCGGGACCTGCGGCGGATCTACATGCCCCCGGACTACACCAGCTTCCCGCTTCGCAAGGACTTCTACCTGCCCGACGACGCGGCCCGCTCCCCCGGCGGCGGCGTCAGGCACATGGAGCGGACGCACGTCCCGACACAGGCGACCGAGCGCGTGATCCGCCGCACGGTGAAGGCATAGCGATGACGACGTTCACCGACCCCATCGGCCAGCACGCGTCCGAGGACGACCCGCGGGTCATGCTGGACAACCAGATCGGCGCCTTCGAGGCTGTCCCGCCGTACCCGCCGCGCACGGAGCGCGAGGCCGAGTTCTACAGCCTCCGCGACGGCGAGATGTTCATCAACATGGGCCCGCAACACCCGTCGACGCACGGCGTGCTGCGCGTCGTCCTGAAGATCAACGGCGAGCAGGTCGTGGACCTGGACCCGGTGCTGGGCTACCTGCACCGCGGCGTCGAGAAGCTGTGCGAGAACAGCGACTACCACCACATCATCAGCCAGGTCGACCCGCTCGAGTACGTGAGCTCGCTGTTCATGGAGTGGGCGCCGGTGATGGCGTTCGAGAAGCTGCTCGACGTCGAGGTCCCGCGCCGCGCCGAGTTCATCCGCGTCCTCACGGGCGAGCTCCTCCGGGTCAGCTCCCACGCGCTGTACCAGGGCTGGATGGCGCTGGACCTGGGTGGACTGGCCCCCATCCTGTACTCGTTCATCGAGCGCGACGAGATCGTGGAGATGCTGGCGGCGATCACCGGCCAGCGGATGCTGTTCAACTACTTCCGTATCGGCGGCGTGAACGGCGACCTCAACCACGAGTTCATGTCCCGCCTGGGCGACTGGATGAGCCGCGCCGCGCAGCAGCACGAGGCGAACATCGGGCTGCTCAACGAGAACGAGATCTTCGTCCGCCGCATGCGCGGCATCGGCCGGGTCGACAAGGACACCGCGCTGCGGATGGTGGTCACCGGCCCGAACCTGCGCGCCTCCGGCGTCCCGTACGACGTCCGCCGCGCGCACCCCTACTCCATCTACCCGGAGCTGGAGTTCGACATCCCGGTCCGCGGCACGGGCCCCGAGGGGGGCGACTCGCTGGACCGCTACCTGCTCCGCCTGGACGAGGTTGGCCAGAGCCTCAAGATCATCGACCAGTGCCTCCACGCCATGCCCGACGGGCCGATCATGGCGCGCCTCCCGCGCCTGCTCCGCCCGCGGCCGGGTCGCGCGTGGGCGGCCGTCGAGGCACCGCGCGGCCTGTATGGCACCTACGCGATCAGCGACGGGACCGACCAGCCGTTCCGCATGAAGATCCACGATCCCTCGTTCGTGAACCTGCAGCTGGTGGGCCTCGTGATGAAGGGCAACCTGATGGCGGACACGATGGCCGTGATGGCATCGCTCGATCCGGTCATGGGCGGGATCGACAAGTGACGCCGATGAGCTCGATCTCGCGATCGCTGTCCCACGTGACCCTCGCCGGCAGGATCCTCATCCCGCTGCTGTTCCTGCTGATCGTCGTCGCGCCGATCCTCACGGTCGCCCTGGCCGTGGTGGTGGGGCCATGGCTCGTGTCCGTCCTGTCCTCGAACCTCGGGATCATCCGGTTCGTGGTCGCGATCACGGGCGTCCTGCTGTTCAGCATCCCGGCCGCCTTCATCATCATCTACATGGAGCTGAAGGTCATCGCGTACATGAACCTGCGCGTCGGCCCCAACCGGGTGGGACCCGGCGGCGCCGCGCACTCGCTCGTGGCCGGCCTGAAGGTGCTCTCCAAGGAGGACTTCAGCCCCGCCAACGCGGACCGGCTCGTGTTCACGTGGGCCCCGGTGCTGGTCTTCCTGACCGCGGTGATGACGTTCCTGGTCATCCCGTTCGGCCCGGGCCTGGTGGGCCAGGACCTCAACATCGGCCTGCTGTACCTGTTCGCGGTAGGCGGCATGGCCGTCGTCGGGCTCCTCCTCGCCGGCTGGTCCTCGTTCAACAAGTACTCGTTGCTGGGCGGCCTCCGGGCGGCGGCGCAGATGGTCTCCTACGAGATCCCGCTCACGCTCTCGGTCGTGGGCCTGATCCTGCTCGCCGGCACGATGAGCCTCCACGGCATCGCCGAGCAGCAGGGCGGCTGGTTCGGGAACTGGTTCGTGTTCCGCCAGCCCCTGGGCGCGCTGATCTTCTTCATCGCCGCCACCGCCGAGGCGAACCGGACGCCGTTCGACCTGACCGAGGCGGACTCGGAGATCGTGGCGGGCTTCGCGACCGAGTACTCCGGGATGCGCTTCGGCTTCCTGTTCTTCGCCGAGTACGTGAACGTGTTCATCGTCTCGGCGCTGATGGTGACCCTGTTCTTCGGGGCCTGGAACTCGCCGCTCGACATCAACATGGCGATGCTGTTCCTCAACGACGAGCTCGGCTGGAACCTGCAGCCGATCGTGGTCAACCTGGACCCGGGGGGCCTGGGCATCGGCCTGCTGCTCCTGATCCTGATCGTGCCGGTGGCCCTCACCGTGGTCTTCGCGCTGCCGTTCTACCTGACCCGCTCGAAGCTGAAGGCGTGGCAGGCCCTGCTCCTGGGCTTCGCCCTGTTCAACGTCGTCGCGGTCGGCGCGGCCTTCACGCTGGCCTTCATCGGCTGGGACTGGGTGGCCGGCATCATCTGGTTCTTCATCAAGTCGTTCGCCTTCGTGTTCGTGTTCGTCTGGATGCGCGGCACCTTCCCGCGCGTCCGCATCGACCACCTCATGGGCTTCGCGTGGAAGTGGCTCCTGCCCGCCGCGCTCCTCAACCTGTTCCTCACCGCCACGGCGATCGTCGTGGTCGACGCGCTGAAGGCCGGGTGATCCGATGAGCTTCATTCCCGGCATCGGGCTCGTCCGCGGCATGGGGCTGACCCTGCGGCGGTTCTTCCAGCCCAAGGCCACGATCATGTGGCCCGAGCAGCACGCTGATGTCGCGCCCAAGTTCCGCGGCCGGCTCCAGCTCCTCTACGACGAGTACGGCACGCTCAAGTGCGAGACGTGCTTCCAGTGCGCCCAGGCCTGCCCCATCGAGTGCATCGACATGGGCGGCGTGGACACCAAGGGCCGCTTCCACGTCCACTGGGGCGCGCCGGAGACCTACGGCGAGCGCCGCGAGGAGTCCGCGCTCCGACGCTCCGGTCGCCCGGTCGCGGACAAGGCCTACGCCCCCTTCGAGGGCATCGACATCGAGCCACTCGACGGCATCCTCGAGGCCCACGACTACGACCCCAGGGAGATGCTGGCGATCCTCGAGGAGACCCAGGCCGAGTACGGCTACCTGCCGGTCGCCGCGCTCAAGCACATCTCGCGGGTCACCGGCGCCTGGTATGCGCAGATCTACGGCACCGCGAGCTACTACCGGCACCTGCGCTTCGAGCCGCCGGCCGTCGAGGCGCCCGCCGCAGGCACCGCGCAGATCGCCGCCGAGGCCTCGTTCCGCTCCGCGCTGGACGCGTCGCTGGGCTACGGGGGGGGCGCGAACTGATGGGTGCGTTCCTCCAGACGCCGAAGGAATGGGCCACCGTCCTGCTCGCGCGCGCCGACAGGATCGCGGCGGACCCGTCCGACCTGGACGCCGCCGTTCGAGCCGGGGCATTCGAGGGCCTCAAGCGCGCCGTCCGCGACCTGGGCGCGACCGGCACCATCGCCACGATCGCCGCGTCAGGTCTCCGTGGCCGGGGCGGCGCCGGCTTCCCCACGGCCCACAAGTGGCGCGCCGCCGCCGATCGCCCCGCCGGCCAGAAGTACGTCATCGCCAACGGCTACGGCGCGGACCCGGCCGTGCAGACGGACGCCGCCCTGCTCGCCGCGGACCCGTGGAGCGTCATCGAGGGCCTCGCGATCGCCGCCTTCTCCGTCGGTGCGACCGACGCGATCCTGGCCGTCCGCGGCGAGGACGCGGCACTCGTGACCCTGCTCGAGGGCGCGGTCCTCGCGGCCGAGGAGGCCGGCTTCCTGGGCGACGACGCCGCCGGCTCCGGGCACCGGATCAGCGTGACGGTCCGCCCCGTGCAGGGCGCCTACATGCTGGGCGAGGAGACCGTCCTCATCAAGGCCCTCGAGGGCAAGCGCGGCCAACCCGACCAGCGCCCGCCGTACCCCACGGAGAAGGGCCTGTTCGAGCGGCCCACCGTCGTCAACAACGTCCAGACGCTCGCCGCGGTCCCGTGGATCGTGGTTCACGGCGGCGACGTCTACGCGACCATCGGCAAGAGAGGCAGCCCCGGCACGGTCCTCGTGCAGCTCCGCGGCCCCGAGGGCGCGGGCATCGCCGAGGTGCCGCTGGGCACCCCGCTGCGCGACCTGGTGAAGCTCGCCGGCGGCACCGGGAGCCGTGCGCTCAAGGCCGTGCTCGTCGGCGGGCCCACCGGCGGCCTCCTCCCCGCGGATGCGCTGGGCACCCCGTACGAGTACGAAGCCCTGGCCACGGCCGGCGCCCACATCGGATCCGGGTCCGTCGTCATCGCCGACGAGCGTGCCTGCGTCGTGGACCTGGCCCGCCTCCTCACGAAGTTCTCGGCGGACGCCGCGTGCGGCAAGTCCATCCCGTGCCGCATCGGCCTGCGCCGGCTGTACGAGATCGGCGAGCGCATGGCGGCGGGCACGCCGCGCCTCAACGACGCCACCCTGCTGGGCGACCTCGCGCAGGACATCGCGGCCTCCGCGCTGTGCAACCACGAGCGCCTCGCGACCCTCCCGTTCACCAGCGCCATGCGCTACTTCCGCTCCGAGCTCGACGACCACCTTCTTCGCTCCACCTGCCCGGCCGGCGTCTGTACGCCGATCGCGGTGGGCGCCGGTGCGACCGCAGCAGGATCCCGCTGATGGCCGACGTGATCATCCGACCCCTTGACTCGCCGTCCGAGGGCCCGCTCGACCGCCCTCGCGAGGTCCGCCCGGACACGCCGCGGGTCTTCGACACGACCACGCCCCGCGAGGACTCGCTCGCTGAGCGCCTGATCACGACACAGTCCCCGCAGCGGCCCCAGAGCACGCCGCGGATCCGCATCGAGGTCGACGGCCACGCGGTCGAGGGGTTCGAGGGCCAGACGATCCTCGAGGTCTGCCGCGACAACGGCATCGAGATCCCGACGCTCTGCTATGAGCCCAAGCTCCCGGGCTTCGGCGCCTGCCGCATGTGCGTCGTCGAGGTCGAGGGCGAGGAGCAGCCGCCGATCTCCTGCTCGCGCCTGGCCGAGCCGGCGATGAAGGTCCAGACCCAGACCGACGAGCTGCGCCGGATCCGCAGGACCAACCTCGAGCTGATCTTCAGCGACCACAATGCGTACTGCCTCCCGCCCTGCCAGAACAAGTGCCCGAGCCACATCGACATCCCGGGCTTCCTGAAGGCGAACGCGGAGGCCGCCTGGCGCGAGTCCGTGCGCATCTTCAAGCGCACCATCCCGTTCCCCAGCGTCCTCGGCCGGGTGTGCCCC
>JANNHX010000090.1:0-15095 GCA_031404615.1 Chloroflexota bacterium | reverse complement strand
GTCGCGTGCCTCTGGACGGAGCGGGCGGAGATCAGCGGGTAGCCGGGGTCAGCCCCGGCGCGCCACCGGCGCCATCGACCCCCGGACGAGCGCCACGAGATCCGCGGCCGCCAGCTCGATCTCCAGGCCCCGCCTCCCGGCCGACACGTGGATCGTCGGCCAGTCCCCCGCCGAGGCGTCCACCACCGTCGGCAGCGGCCGCCGTGTCCCGAGCGGCGAGATGCCGCCCAGCACGTACCCCGTCGCCTTCTCGGCCTCCGCGGACGGGGCCACCGAAGCCTTCCGGCCACCCAGCGCGTCCGCCACGGCCTTGAGATCCACCTCGGCGTCCGCGGGCACCACCGCCACGCCGAGGCGCCCGTCGACGCTGAGGACGATGGTCTTGAAGACCCGCCCTGCGTCGAGGCCCAGCGCCTCGACCGCCTCAAGGGCATAGCCACGTCCGCCCTCGCGCAGCGACGACCGGGCGTCATGCGCATATTCATGCACCGT
The DNA here is from genome assembly GCA_031404615.1 of Chloroflexota bacterium. Taxonomy (GTDB): domain Bacteria; phylum Chloroflexota; class Limnocylindria; order Limnocylindrales; family CSP1-4; genus CAIXZV01. The sequence continues at coordinate 14,603 of JANNHX010000090.1, read as the reverse complement.
ATACGTGATCCCGGCGCGCTTCGCGGCATCGATCGCGCGCGTTCCCTGCGAACCCATGGGGCCATTTTCGCGTATGCTCCGCCCCGTCCGGCGGCAGCCGCCGCCACGCCGAATCGCGAGGGCGCCGCGTCGGACGACCACACCAGGTGGCCGCCGCCCAAGCGGCCCGGACCGGAGAGCACGACACACCTTGCAATTCGAAGAGCTGGGGCTCTCAGCCGTTCTCCTGCGGACCGTCGCGGAGGAGGGCTACACGGAGCCGACGCCCGTCCAGGAGCGGGCCATCCCCCTCGTGCTGGAGGGGAGGGACGTCCTCGCCGCCGCCCAGACCGGCACCGGCAAGACGGCCGCGTTCACCCTCCCGATCCTCGATCGGCTGCGGCCCCAGGCGAACACCTCGTTCTCGCCCGCCCGTCACCCGGTGCGCGCCCTCGTGCTCACGCCCACGCGCGAGCTGGCCGTGCAGGTGTCCGAGGCCATCAAGACGTACGGGCGCCACGTGCCCCTCCGCGCCTCGGTCGTGTACGGAGGCGTGCCGCTCGACCCGCAGATCAAGGAGCTCCTCGCCGGCGTCGAGATCCTCGTCGCGACCCCGGGCCGCCTCCTCGACCTCGTCGGGCAGCGGGCTGCGAACCTGGGCCAGGTCGAGATCCTCGTCCTCGACGAGGCGGACCGGATGCTCGACATGGGCTTCATGCCCGACATCCGGAGGATCCTGGACCTGCTCGTCAGCCGCAAGCAGACGCTCCTGTTCTCGGCCACGTTCAGCGACGACATCAAGCGCCTCGCGGGATCGATCCTCAACAACCCCGAGACCATCGAGGTCGCCCGCCACGGCACCGCCGCCGAGACGGTCCGCCAGCTCGTCTACCCGGTCGACCGCGACCGCAAGGAGGAGCTGCTCGCCCACCTGATCATCGAGGGCGACTGGCACCAGGTCCTCGTGTTCACCCGGACCAAGCTGACCGCCTCGCGTCTCGCGTCCTGGCTGGACCGGCACGGCGTCGCGGCGACCGCGATCCATTCGGACCGCGCCCAGGCAGACCGCACCAAGGCCCTCGAGGGCTTCAAGGCCGGCGAGATCCGGTGCCTCGTCGCGACCGACGTCGCGGCCCGCGGCCTGGACATCGACGCGCTGCCCCACGTGGTGAACTTCGAGCTGCCATGGAACCCCGAGGACTACGTCCACCGGGTCGGGCGGACGGGTCGCGCGGGCGCCACCGGCGACGCGATCAGCCTCGTGACCATCGACGAGGCGGACCTGCTGCGCGGCGTCCAGCGCCTGCTCCAGATCGCGATCCCCTGGGAGGTCGCCGACGGGTTCACCCCGCGGCGCGACCAGGAGGCCCAGCCGCTGCGAGCCCCACGCGGCGCGGGCGGCAGCTCGGGTGGGCGTGAGCGTAGCGGTGGCTCGTCCGGCGGGTCTCGCGGCCGGCGCTAGGTCGCGCTACGGGGCGGCGGACCCCGACGGGGATGCCGACGGCGCCTCTGGCGGGCCCGGGAGCGGCGGCAGCACGATCCTGAGCAGCGCCTCGGCGATCTTCGCCGGGTCCTTGACGCCCTGGTTCGTCAGCACGGCGATCGTCACGCCCTCATAGGGCAGGTAGCGCACGACGTTCCGGAAGCCCAGGAACCGCCCGGAGTGCCCAAGCGCGTACCGGCCGGCGATCGGGAGCGCCTGGATCCCGAGGCCATACGGGAGGCGCGGCTTCAGCGTCGCGGTGAGCGCGACGTCGGCCAGCATCTGGGCCTGCATGTCCGGGCCCAGCACCTTGCCGCCCGCGAACGCCTGCATCCAGCGGGCCGCGTCCGAGGCGGTCATCGCCATCGAGCCCGCACCACCCGCCGCGGTCACGACGGAGCGGAACGGCATGACCGCGCTCTTCGGGGCGACCGGGACCGCGCGCACGCCGCCGCCGGACGTCGCGACGAGCCGGTACGCCACAGTGCCCTTGACCAGCGGCTCCTCGACGGCCTGGTACCACGCTGTCTCGAGGCTGAGCGGGTCCAGCAGCCGCTCGCGGATCTCCATCGCGAGCGGCCGGCCGGTCACGGCCTCGACGAGCTCGCCCAGGAGGAGGTAGTTGGAGTTCGAGTAGATCCAGAAGCGCCCGGGCTTCGGCCGCTTGTCCGGCACGTACTGCCAGGTCTGCTCCGCGGTCCACGTCGCGTCCTTGTCGGCCTGGAGCGGCTTGTCAATCTTCGCGTTGAGGAAGTAGTCGGGGAGGCCGCTCGTGTGATCGAGCAGGTTCCGGACGGTGATCCTGCTGTTCATGTCGAACGCCGGCAGCAGGGGGCCGACGCGCTGGTCGAGGTCCAGCCTGCCCTCCTCGACCAGCTGCAGGACCACGGCGGCCGTGATCGTCTTCGACACCGACGCGAGGGCGAAGCCGGTCCCCGTGGTCATCGGGTCCCTGGCGGCCACGTCGCGCAGCCCCGACGCGCCGAGCCAGCGGCGGCCGTCGTCCCAGACGATCGCGACCGACACGCCCGGGATCTTCAGCTTGGCGCGGAGCCTGTTGAGGCGAGCCTGGAGGGCCTCGGCGGGGATGCCGTCGGCGGTGACAGGAGAGGTGGTCGGGGCCGGGCTCGCGGTGGCCGGCGTCGGCGACGGGGTGAGCGACGGCGGGGTCGACGGGGTGAGCGACGGCGGGGCGGGATCAGGGCTCGGCGAGACCGCCGCCGGGGCGGACGGGACCATCGGGGCCGACGCCGGTGCGGAGGCAAGGATGCTCGCCGCCGCCACGTCTCCGGCAGGCTGCATCGCCGCGACCATGATGGCGCCCCCGGCGATCGAGCCCGCGAGGACGGCGATCGCGATCACGCCAATCCCCACCTTCGATCGCGCGGCGCGCGCGAGGCGGGCCGCCGGGCCGGGCGCGGGACGCGGGTCTCGCTCGCTGGGTGCGTTCGACATGACGGTGAGACGATACGCTGGAGTGCCGCAGCACACCGCCAGGGCCGCACCAGGCCCCGCACCGCACCCCAGACACGAGGTCCCATGCCCGACGACGACCGCAGCGCCGCCGCCCTGATCCGCGAGGTCGGCCTCATGGCCGACGGCCCCGTCCCGTGGGGACGTCCGATCCGCCACGCCGCGCCCGGCGTCTTCGTCGTGGAGCTGACCGCGCCCCTGCCCTCGGCGCCGCTGGACCTCTCCCTCGTCGGGAAGTGGCTGGAGCGCGTGCCGGAGCTGACGCTCGACGGCGTGCGGCCCGTCTCGAAGGACCTCCAGCGACGCCTCGCCGACTTCTGGCTGCCGAGCCAGCAGGTGCTCCTGGTCGGCAGCACGACGGGGTCCGTGGCCGGTCGGCTGTCGTCGATGGCGAAGACCGTCCCCGGGGAGCGCAAGCCCGCGTGGACCGGGTTCTGGCTGCACTTCCTGCGGCATGTCGCGGACCTGCACGTCTGGTGGGCCGCGACCGACGCGCCCGAGGAGTACGAGGACGCCCTCATCGACGCCTTCGCCTCCGGCGTCCCCGTGGCCGAGAAGGCGAAGCTGCACGGGTCCGCGATGGCCATGCCCTGGGCCGTGCTCCGGACCCCGTCGGGCATCCGCAAGCCCACCGGGATCGCCAACCCGCTGCTCCCGGAGGTCAAGGCACCGGAGCCCAAGCCGATCACCCGGATCGTCACCCTGCCCGGTGGCGAGGCAGACGGCGCCCGCGACGAGGCCAAGCGCCCGCGCCGGCCGGCCCCGGGTCGCGGCGTCGGGCGCGTCGCATCGGCGGCCGCGTACGCCGCCCAGGGCTCGCCGCGCAAGCCGCCGCCGGCTCCGGTGATCCTTTCGCCGGAGGGTCTCGCCCGGCTCCAGGGCGAGCTCGACGGGCTCACCTCGCAGCGCCCGGAGGTGATCAAGCGCATCGCCACCGCGCGCGAGCACGGCGACCTCAAGGAGAACGCCGAGTACCACGCCGCGCGCGAGGAGCAGGGATTCCTGGAGGGCCGGATCAAGCAGATCGAGGCCAAGCTCAAGGTCGCGGTCGTCGTCGCCCCGACGGTACGCGGCGCGGTCGTGGAGCTGGGCTCCAAGGTCCGCGTGTCCGAGGACGGCGAGGAGACCGTGATGCACGTCGTCTCATCGGCCGAGGCGAACTCACGCGAGGGCCGGATCTCGTCGATCTCGCCTGTGGGCTCGGCGCTGATGGGCCGCAAGGTCGGCGACGCCGTGACGATCGTGACGCCGGGTGGCCAGATCCACTACGAGATCCTCGAGATCTCGTAGCCCCGGGTTTTCGCTCTTTCCCGGACTGACCCGCCGGCGGGCAATCGCGAGATCACGGGCCGCGGATGGGCCGCCCAGCGGTCGCCGGTGGCGTCGCTCAGCCGCGCGTGGGGCGGTGCTCCTCGCGGCGCTTGCCGTTGCCGAAGAAGCTCAGGATCACGAGCAGCACGCCCAGGGCGATGATCCCGTAGGGCAGGTACTGGTCGAGGTTCGGGATCGGGTCGCCGGACAGGCCGATCACGCCCTCGAAGAAGAGCGCGAAGCCCAGGAACAGCCCGAGGCCCACGAGCGTCGTCCGGAACCCGTCGCCGACAAGCTCGCCGTCGCGCTGGACGAGGCCGTAGAGCAGCATGCCGAGGCCGGGACCCGTCGGCGCGACCAGCGCCCAGGCGTAGGCCCACGTCGCGTACAGGCCGTAGACCGCCTGGACCCACAGCACAAGGCCGACCATCGTGACGATGGCCCCCGGGATGGCGAGACCGAGGCCACCGCGCGGCGGGATGAAGAACGAGCCTAGGAGCATCGCGACGCCCGGGACGACGATCCAGAGCGGCCAGGTCACGCCCCCGAACGAGAGCTCGACGACCCGGCTCACGAGCAGCGCCGCCCCGATGATCACGAGGATCACGCCGGCGACGAGGCCAGACGGCGGCGACGTGCGCGCGGGCACGGCCGGGGGCATCCCGCCCTGCCAGCCCCAGGACGGCGGCACGGACCCCGGAGGCGGGACGGCGGCGGCGGGCAGGGACGGCGGCGGCCCTTCGACGGGCGCGCCGCTCGCGGGCTTCGGCGGAGGCGGCTCGGCCGGAGGCCAGGGCGCGGCCTCCGATGCGGGCCACGGCGGTGCCGGGGCATCGGGCAGGCCGGCCGGCGCGTCGTCGGGGTCGTAGGTGGACGTTGCGTCGTCGGGGACCGGGCTGGAACCCGGCGCCGGATCGGGCGTGGTCATGTGTGGAAGCCTCCCAGTGCTCCCGCGATCCTACGCCCGGGGCCGGGGAACCATCACCGGCCGGTCGGCGTGCCTTCGCGGGTCACCCGGCTTGTGCGGCGGCGTGTGGCGCGGGTCGGGATCGATGCCTGCACCCTGGATGATCGCCGGACCGGTGATCCCTCGTGGAACCGACGCTTCCTGGCCACGCAACGATGGAGCGCGTGGTATTCCGCAACCAGGCCACGCGCAGCATCCCCGGTTCCGCGTACCAGGGCCGGCGATGCCTCGCTACGGACGGCAGTCCCTGGGCTCTTGGCCAGGGACCGATGCGGTACGTCGTCGACCAGGTGCGTTGCGCCCACCACCCACCAGGTCGTTGCCCGGCCGAAGGTCAGGGGATTCCGAGCCCTACCACGCGCCTCATCAATTGGTGGCCAGGTATCAGCCGGGACGACCCGGATAGGATGCACCTCGTCGGTCAGTGGCCAGGTCGCCCGCCAACGCCAGGGCGGCCCGTTGCCGGTTCGCGCGGTAGAGTTGGGGCGCCGGCGCCCCGTCCAGCGGCCCGGCCACACCGGGGAGGACCATGCTCGAGATCCGGGGGCTCACCAAGCGGTACGGCGCCGTCACCGCGCTCGACCGCGCCTCGTTTACCGCCCGCCGAGGGCGGCTCGTGGGCTTCCTGGGCCCCAACGGCGCCGGCAAGACCACGACCATGCGCTGCGTCTTCGGCCTGGCCATACCCGACGAGGGCGACGTCCGCTGGGACGGGGCGGCGATCGACTCGAAGGTCCGCCTGCGGTTCGGCTACATGCCCGAACAGCGCGGTCTGTACCCGCGGATGCGCGTCGCCGACCAGCTCGCGTACTTCGGCCAGCACCACGGGCTCTCCGGGCGCGAGGCCCGCGCGAAGGGCATGGCCTGGCTCGAGCGGTTCGGGCTCGCCGACCGGGCGAAGGCCAAGCTCGAGGACCTCAGCCACGGCAACCAGCAGCGGGTCCAGCTCGCGACCGCGCTCGTTCACGACCCGGAGCTCCTGGTCCTCGACGAGCCGTTCTCCGGCCTCGACCCCATCGGCATCGCGACGATGAGCGAGGTCCTCCGCGAGCGCGCGGCCGCCGGCGTCGGCGTCGTCTTCAGCTCGCACCAGCTGGACCTCGTCGAGGAAGTCTGCGAGGACGTCGTCATCATCAGCGCGGGGCGGGTCGTCGCCGAGGGTGGCATCGACGAGCTCAAGGCCGCATCGGGGCGGCGGCATCTCGAGGTCGAGGTCGAGGTGGCCGGGTCCGGCGGGGCGTGGCTGACGTCGCAGAACCACCACGCGGTGCTCGAGCAGAGCGGCGACCGGGTCAAGGTGCTCGTGGACGAGGACGTGGACCTCGACGCCGTCCTGGCCGCCGCGCGGGCCGCGGGCGAGGTCAAGCGGTTCAGCTTTGAGCCACCGAGGCTCTCGGAGCTGTTCATGGAGGCCGTCACGGCGCCCCAGCCGGTCCGCCACGAGGGCGGGCGATGAGGTCGTGGCGGGCCGTTCGCCTCGTGGCGATGCGCGAGATCCTGGAGCGCGGCCGCAGCCGCGGCTACCTGCTCTCGCTCGTGTTCACGCTGTTCCTGCTGCTGGCGGGCTTCGTGCTGCCGCAGTTCCTCCTCGCGGACCGGGCGACCCGGCTCGCGCTCGTGGAGCCGGTGCCCGCCGGGCTGCAGGCCGCGGTCGAGACCACCGCGACCGCGTACGAGCTGGACCTCGTCATCTCTACCGTGGCGGACCGGGCCGCCGCGGAGGCCGCGCTGGGCGCCAGCACCATCGACGCTGCGCTCGCCGTGCCGGCGGACCTCTCCGGCCCGGGCGAGCTCATCGTCCAGGAGCAGGCCGGGCCGACACTCCAGGCCGTGACGTCGGCCGCCGTGGTCTCGCTGCGGGCCGCCGACGCCGCCGAGCTCCTGACACCGCCCGCGGTCACCGTCCTCGCACCGCCGACCGAGGAGGACATGACCGCGATCATCTTCGCCAACGCCGGGATCATCCTGATGTTCATCGGCATCTTCTCGTACGGCACATGGGTCCTCACGGGCGTCGTCGAGGAGAAGCAGAGCCGGGTCGTGGAGGTGGTGCTGTCCACCGTGCGGCCGCGGGACCTGCTGATGGGCAAGGTCATCGGGATCGGGCTGCTGGCGCTCGCGCAGATCGTCGTGCTCGTCGCGGCCGGCATCGCCGCCGCCCAGCTCTCGGGTCGTCTCACCCTGCCCCCCACGACCCTCGGGGCCGTCGTGCAGCTGTTCGTCTGGTTCATCCTCGGCTTCGCGCTCTACTCCACCGCGATGGGGTTCCTGGGCGCGCTCGCGTCGCGCGTGGACGAGGCGTCGAACGCGTCGATGCCGGTCACGATGACAGCGACGGCCTGCTACCTCGTCTCGATCCTCGTGGTCACGAGCGAGCCGTCCGGGGTCGTGGCCCGGGTCATGACCTTCTTCCCGCCGGCCGCCCCGATGGTCGTGCCGCTCCGGGTGGCGCTGGGGGCCATCGAGCCGTGGGAGGTCGTCCTCTCGATCGCCCTGATGCTGGTCTCGATCTGGGTGCTGTTCGTCATCGGCGCACGCGTCTACGCGGGCGCGGTCCTCCAGATGGGCAGCCGGATCAGGATCCGCGACGCCTGGCGCGCCCGGACCTAGCCGGCGCGCCCGGACCTAGTCGGCGCGCCCGGACCATGCGTCCGCCCTGGGTCAGCCCGCGGCCTGGACCTCCGCCCAGCGGTAGCACGCGACCTCGTGGTCGTTCACGAGGCCCGCGGACTGCATCAGCGCGTAGCAGATCGTGGGTCCGACGAACTTGAACCCGCGCTTCACCAGGTCCTTGCTCATCGCACGCGACCGGTCCGACTCGGCTGGGACATCGCCGGAGCTCTCGCGCCGGTTGACCAGTGGCGAGCCGTCCACGAACGACCACAGGTGGTCCACGAGCGTCGTCCCCGCGTCGTGGAGCGCCAGGACCGCCCGGGCGTTGCCGAGCGAGGACGCCACCTTCGCGCGGTTGCGCACGATCCCGGCGTCGCCCAGGAGGCGGACCCTGTCCTCGTCCTCGAACCGCGCGACGGCGGCCGGGTCGAAGCCGGCGTAGGCGCGCCGGTAGCCCTCGCGCTTGCGCAGGATCGTGGACCAGGAGAGGCCTGCCTGGGCACCTTCGAGGATCAGCAGCTCGAACAGGTGCCGCTCGTCGTGGACTGGCATGCCCCATTCGAGGTCGTGGTAGGCGCGGTACTCGGGATCGGGGCCGTCACCCCAGGCGCAGCGGTACGGCGCCGCCGGATCGATGATCGTCGTGTCGTTCATGACGCCGCATCCTAGTCCGCACGGCTCATCCGGCGCTCATCGCCGGCTCACCGGCCGCTCATCCGCCTCCGCGGCACCGGCCTCAACCTCGCGCAGGAACGCCGCGATCCGGTCCAGCGCCGCCTCGCGCACCGGCAGCAGCCCGTGGCCCAGCTTCGGCCAGGTCTCGAGCCGCCCGTGGGCCAGCTTCGGCATCGCCACCTCCAGGCGATCGATCTTCGCGAACGGGTCCGACGTCCCCGAGAGCAGCAGCGTCGGCACGTCGATCGCGGGCCAGTGCGCCGTCCGCGCCTCCGTCCTGTCCGGGGCACCCGGTGGGTGGAGCGGGTACGAGAGGCACACCAGCGCCGCGTACCGCCGCATGGGCTCACCCGCCGCGCGCCCGACCCCCGCCGCCGACAGCGACGCGACCCGCCCGCCGAACGAGTGCCCGCCGACGACGACGTCCGGCTCATCCGGCACCTGCGCCTCGAAGGCCGCGATCGCCAGCTCCGCCTTGCGCCGGGGCAGCGTCAGCGCGTGCGCCTCGTACCCGCGCTCGCGCAGGCCGTCGACCCAGGGGGCCATGGTGGCGGCGCTGCCGGCCGCGCCGTGCCCGAGGTAGATCCGCAACATGCCTTCCAAAGTACCGCGTCCCCGTGGCATGCTGGTACCCCGGTTCCGGGTGGCAACATGGTCCCCCCGACCCATGGCCGGTGGGAGCCGTCACCTCCATACTCGGGAGCATGACCATCGCCCGGACTCCGCGACCGGTCCCCGGACGGGATCGACCAGCCCGCTGGCTGACCGCGACGCTGCTCGCGGCGACGATCGTCGCCGCGGCGGTTGTCCCTGCGCTCGCCGTGGACCCGACGCCCATCCTCGGGCAGGGCACGGTCGTGGACGTGGATCCGTCCGTCCCGGTCGACCCCTCCGCCTCGCCGGCCCCCAGCGCGACCCCGACGCCCACCCCGGCCCCCAGCAACACCCCGGTCCCTACGCCCACCCCGGCCCCCAGCAACACCCCGGCCCCCACCGCGACCCCGACGCCCACCCCAACGCCCTGGCCAACGGCGTCCTGGCCCTCGACCATCACAACCGTCGGCTCGAGCGTCAGGTTTTACGGCCTGGGCTACGGGCACGGCGTCGGCATGAGCCAGTACGGGGCCAGGGGCCGCGCAGGGGCCGGCCAGACCGCCGAGCAGATCCTCGCCGCGTACTACAGGGGCGCGGTGCTCTCGACGACGAGCGCGACCCGCGAGGTCCGCGTCCTCGTCCTGAGCGGCTACACCGCCCCCTCGGCCGCGCCGCTCGTCCTCTATGGCCGCGGCGGCACGTGGGGCCTCTCCACCACGAGGGAGGTGTTCCCCGCCGGAGCGAGGCTGCTGGCGTGGCGCACGACCAGGACCGTCGACGGCGTCGCGACGACGGTCTGGCGTGCCAAGGTGGTCGATGCCGCCGGCACGGTCCTCTACTCGGCCACCGTGTCCGGCAAGCCGGTCATGCGCCCCCTCGAGCCCGTGTCATACCTCCAGGTCGACTCCCGCACCTCGAGCTACGACACGTATCGCGGGTCTCTCAGGCTCGTGCTCGGCGCGAGCTCGGCCAGCGTCGTCAACCACGTGGCCCTGGACCAGTACCTGCGCGGCGTCGTGCCCGCGGAGATGCCGGTGACCTGGCCCAGGGAGGCGCTCCGCGCCCAGGTCATCGCCGCCCGCAGCTACGCGGTGAGGGAGCTCAACCCGACGATCGGGCTGTACGACATGTTCGACGACACGCGGTCGCAGGTGTACCGGGGACTGGAGGCCGAGCGGACCGCCTCGAACGCGCTGATCGCCGCGGAGCCGGGTGCCGTCATCCGCTACGGCGGCACGATCATCAAGGCGTTCTTCTTCTCGACCGGCGGCGGCGCAACCGAGAACAACGAGTACGTCTTCGTGAGCTCCGCCGGCAAGCCCGGGACGTCGAAGGTCGCGTACCTGCGCGGCATCAAGGACCGCGACCAGTTCGGGGTCCCGTTCGACGCCACCGCGCCGTACTACGACTGGGCGTCGACCAGGCTGACTCGCGATCAGCTCTCGAAGCTGTTCGCCAGGGACAGCCGGACGAGGGTGGGGGCGCTCACGAGGCTGGACCTGCGCCGGCGCGGCGTGTCGGGACGGCTGTACCAGGTGGTGCTGTACGGGTCCACGGGCAGCAAGACGGTCTCGGCGGACGTCTTCCGCACCGTCTTCAACGCCTACAGGCCCCCGGCGACGCTCCCGCTCCGATCGAACCTGTTCGACACCCGGCCGATCCCGCTCCCCTAGCGTCCCGCGAGTGAGGCGCGGGGTGCCCGCTCCATCGGCGCGCCCGGCGTCGGCAGGGGCTCAGAGCTCGCGGCGCCGGAACAGCGCGATCCCGCCCAGCAGCACCAGCAGCACCCACGCGACCGCCCAGGCCACGAAGGCCGCCGGCGGTGGCTCCGCTGCGAAGAACGGATTCGCGCGCATGGCCTCGGCGTTGCGGGCCGCCGATGCGAGCACCACGAGCGGCGGCTCCAGACCGTAGATCACGCCGCGCCACAGGCCGTCCGTGGGGATCAGGACCCGGACGGTCTCGCCGAGCGCCGCCAGCGGCGCCGCCTCGAACACGACGGCGATGCTCGAGAGGACGCCCGCGAACCAGCCGAGCCCGAAGAGCACGACGGTGACCGCGCCGGCGGCGATGGACGGGAGCCGCGTCCCGAGCGCGAGCGCGAGGGTCAGCACCGCGACCGATTGGAACGCGAGGAACCCGACGGCGACCAGCGGCTCCGGCGGCATGTGACCGCTCACGAGCCCGACGACGGCGATCGCGAGGAGGCCGGAGGTGACCGCGTAGCCCGCGACGATGATCGAGAGGCCCAGCCAGCGCCCGACGACGAGCTCGGCGCGGCGCAGCGGCCGGGCGAGCATCGCGGACACCGTCCCTGTCTCGACGTCGCTCGCGATCGCCGGGGCCGCGAGGAACGCCGCCGACATCGCGAGCACGAAGCTGAACATGAACGCGATCAGGATCAGGACCTGGCTGACGCCGATACGGACCTGGAGCTCCTCGATGTCCTCGGCCCGGGCGAAGGTCACGAGGCGGTCCACGCCCCAGCCCACGAGCACGACGCTCGCGACGGACAGGCCGAGCAGGACCCACAGGATTCGTCGCCGGGCGATCTCGCGCACGGTGAGCGAGGCGATGACGAGGACGAGGCGCGGGCTCATGCGGCGTCGCCGGCGGTCTCGGCGGCTCGGGCGTCGGTCGCCGTGTCGTCGTCACGCACAATGCCCAGGAACAGGTCCTCGAGCGAGCGTCGCCCGGGATCGACCGCGTGGACGCGCCCTCCGGCGGCCACGACGGCCGCGACGAGATCCGGGATCCGCTCCGGGTCCACCGGACGAACCACGAGCCAGCCCTCCTCGTCGATGCTCACGGGCCCGAACGCCGCCAGCGGCGAGCCCGCGCCGCTCGAGTCGGCGCCCGCGGGGAGGTTCGTGACCCGCAGCCGCACCGCCTGCTCGCCGAGCAGGTCCCCGAGCGAGCCCGCCGCCACGACGCGCCCCTTGTTGACGATCGCGACGTTGTCGCACAGCCGCTCGACCTCGCCGAGCAGGTGCGAGTTGAGCAACACCGCCGAGCCGCGCTCGCGGGCGTCGCGGATGATCGTGCGGACGTCGTCGCGGCCGACGGGGTCGAGGGCCGATGTGGGCTCGTCGAGGATCACGAGCGCCGGATCGCCCAGGAGCGCCGCCGCCAGCCCCAGGCGCTGCTGCATGCCCTTGGAGAAGCCGCCGGTCCGGTCCCTGTCGCGCCAGGCCAGCCCGACCAGCGCGAGGACCCGATCCACCTCGGCCCGGCGCCGGGTCGACGGCAGACCCGCCAGCCTGGCGTGCAGGTCCAGGACCTCGCGGGCCGTGAGCCACGCCTGGTAGCGGAAGAGCTCCGGCAGGTAGCCGATGCGCCGGCGGGCGTCGAGGTCGCCCAGCGGTCGTCCGAGCACGGTCCCCTCGCCGCCAGACGGTCGCGTCAGCCCGAGGAGCAGCTTCACCGCCGTCGTCTTGCCCGCGCCGTTGGGCCCGAGGAAGCCAAAGACCTCGCCCGCCTCCACGCGGATGTCCAGCGCCTCGAGGGCGACGGTGGAGCCGTACGCCTTGCGCAGGCCGCGGGTCTCGATGGCGGGGTCGCTCATGGGCGCATTCTCGACCGGATCGCGGAAACGGGTGCGTGCGTGACAGCCTAGGTGGCACACCGATGGCACAGCATGCGGGCATGACGATCTCGCCGACGTACCTCCTGCAGCCGGAGACAGGACCCATGCTGTTCGCGGACTGCCCGTTCTGCCTCGCGCCGCTTCCGCTCGATGCGGCCACCGGCACGATGGAGTGCCAGGACTGCCAGATCAGCCTCGAGCTGGCCGAAGACCCGGAGCCGCTCGTTCTGGCGCCCGCCGCCTGACCGCGGCGCCCCGTCGGCCGGACTACGCGACCCGCCGCAGGACGGGTGCGGCGGTCACGCCGTCGAGCTCGTCCATCAGCCCTTCTCGGCCAGCCAGCAGGCGGCCTGCTGCCCCTCGCCCACGTCGAACAGCGGCGGCTCCTCGACCTTGCACCGGTCGAATGCCAATGGGCAGCGCGGGTGGAACCGGCAGCCGCTCGGGACGTGGGCCGCATCCGGCGTCTCGCCCACGAGGATCGTCCGCTGGGCGTTCTCGCCCTCGCCGGGCGGGTCGGGAGACGGCGACACGGATACCAGCGCCGCCGTGTACGGGTTCCGCGGCTGGCGGATCACGCGCTCCGCAGGCCCGATCTCCATGATCTTGCCGAGGTACATCACCGCGATCCGGTCGGCCAGCACCCAGGCGATGGCCAGGTCGTGGGTGATGAACAGGTAGGTCAGCCCGCGCTCGCGGCGCAGGTCCAGCATGAGCCGCAGGAGCTCGGTCCGGATCGACACGTCCAGCATCGACACCGGCTCGTCCGCCACGACCAGCTCCGGGTCCATGACGAGCGCCCCGGCGATGACGACGCGCTGGCGCTGGCCGCCCGAGAGCTCGTGCGGGTACCGGGCCGCGTAGTCCGCTGCCGGTCGCAGCCCCGCGGCCTCGAGCGCCTCGAGGACCCGCTTGCGGCGCTCCGCCTTCGAGAGCCCGCGGCCTGCGACCAGCAGGGGCTCCTCCACGAAGTCGCCGATCGTGTGCTTGGGGTTCAGCGTCTCGTACGGGTCCTGGAAGATCAGCTGGACGCGGCGCCGGTACGGGCGCAGCCGCCCCGTCCCCCACAGACCCGTGACGTCCTCGCCGTCGAAGACGACCGTCCCGCCGGTCTGCTTCGTGAGCTTGACGACGACGCGGCCCGTGGTCGTCTTGCCCGAGCCTGATTCCCCGACCAGCGCGAGGATCTCGCCCTTGAGGATCGAGAGGTCGATGCCGTCGACGGCCCGGACCACGACCTTCGGCCGTCGCCGGAGCGAGTCGCCGATCCCGCCCCGGACCGGGAAGTGCACCTGGAGCCCGGTGAGGCGCAGGAGCTCGGGCGCGTCGGCGGCCACCGCGGAGACCGTGGTGCCGGGCGCGTGCTCGTGGGCCGGGTGGGGCGGCGGTGCCGGGTTCGCGGGGTCGTGGGCCTCCGCGTGGAGCGACGCCGCCTGCGCTGCCGCCGCGTGGTCGTCGGTCGGGTGCCCGGTCACGGGACCGCCTCCTCGCCCGCGGTACCGGCGGAACGCGCCGGGCCCGCCAGCGCCAGCTCCAGGTCCGGCGTCGCGTCGGGCGTCGGGTAGAGGTGGCACGCGACACGGACCCCATCCGCGAACCGGACCTCGGGCGGCACGACCTCGCGACAGACCGCCATCGCGGCGGGGCAGCGAGGCGCGAAGCGGCAGCCGGGCGGTGGGTTGCGCAGGTCCGGCGGCTGCCCCGGGATGACGTCGAGCGTTCGCCGGTCGGCGTGGATGTTGGGGAACGCCGACAGCAGCTTCTTCGTGTACGGGTGGCGCGGCGCGGTGAAGACCGTCTGGACGGGACCTTCCTCGGCGACCTTGCCCGCGTACATGATCAGGACACGATCACACGTCTCGGCAATGACCGACAGGTCATGCGTGATCAGGATCAGCGACAGCCCGAGCTCGCGCCGCAGC
>JANNHX010000089.1:0-6145 GCA_031404615.1 Chloroflexota bacterium | reverse complement strand
TGTTCATCGGCTTCAACCTGACCTTCTTCCCGATGCACCAGCTGGGCCTCGCGGGCATGCCGCGCCGCATCGCCGACTACGCGAGTGCCAGCGGCTGGAGCGAGCTCAACCTCGCGGCCACGATCGGCGGCTTCGTCATCGCGTTCAGCATGCTGCCGTTCTTCTGGAACGTGCTCGTGTCGCTGCGCAGCGGCAGGATCGCCGGCGAGGATCCCTGGGAGGCGAACACGCTCGAGTGGGCGACCTCGTCCCCGCCGCCGCCCTACAACTTCGACCACCTGCCCGAGATCCGCTCCGAGCGCCCGGTCTTCGACGCCCGGCACGGCCGGACCGTGGCCCACTGAGCGGAGGACGACGATGACTGCCGACGCCACCTCCCTCACGACGCACGCCGACGCCCACGCCGCCGAGGCGCACGGCTCCGGGGGGATCGGGAACCCGGTCCTCGGGATGCTGCTGTTCATCGCCAGCGAGGTCATGTTCTTCGCCGGCCTGTTCGCGGCCTACTTCTCGATCCGGGCCAGCTTCATCGACCTCGACGGCGTCCACCGCTGGCCGCCGGAGAAGTACGCCGACCTGCTGAACCCGTTCGCGCTCACGACCGAGACCGGTGCGCTCAACCTCATCCTGCCGGCCACGGTCATCCTGATCATCTCGTCATTCACGTGCCAGCTGGGCGTCAATGCCATCAAGCGGGGCGACCGGACGCTCTTCGTCCGCAGCTTCGGCGTCACCCTGGTCCTGGGGATCGTGTTCCTGTTCCTGCAGGCGTACGACTACAGCGTCCTCATCAACGAGGGCCTCACGATGGGGGCCACCACCTTCGGCACCACCTACTTCACGCTCACCGGCTTCCACGGCGCCCACGTCTTCGGCGGCGTCCTGATGCTGGGCGTGGTGGCGTACCGTGGGATGGCCGGGCAGTTCTCGGCGAAGCACCACGATATGGTCGAGGCGACGTCGCTCTACTGGCACTTCGTGGACGTCGTCTGGATCCTCCTGTTCTCGATCCTGTACCTGCTGTAGCGCGAGAGGGAACCCTCGATGCACCCCAAGCGCGCCGCCCTCGTCGGGCTCGTCTTCCCGGTGATCGCGGTCCTGTACTTCCTCGCCCCGACCTTCCTCGGCGGTACCGTGGATTGGGCCGGCATCACGATGCTGATCGCGCTGGGCGTCGCCATGAGCCTCATGGCGTACGTCCTGGCCGCCGGCCTCGCGAAGAGCTGACCCTGCCGCGATGATCGAGGAGCTCTGGACCGGTCTCATCACCTTCACGGAGCAGTTCGTCGTGCCCGACTGGGGCGCGCTCGTGCTGCTGATCCCGATCGGCCTCGCGGCGGTCGTGTTCCTGTACCTGACGTGGACGATCTACCGGTTCGCCACCGCGGGACCCACGCGCCGTGGCAAGCGGCGCCAGGCACCGGTGACCCCCGCCGGCATCCACATGCCCGGACCGTCCTTCGCGCCCCTGCTCGCGGCGGTGGGCTTCTTCTTCCTCGTGTTCGGCATGGTCGCCGGCGGCATCTGGCTCGCGGTGGGTGGGCTGATCCTCGTGATCACGCTCCTCTACTGGGGCCGCGAGGAGATGCGCAGCTTCGATCGCGTGCCGGCCGGCGGCACGGCCGGGGCGGCGGTCGGCGTCCTGCCTGCCCCGCGCGGCATCCCGCCCGCGGGCGTGCATCTCCCGCCGCCGTCCTTCCGCCCGCTGCTCGTCGCGATCGGCTTCACCGCCCTCGTGGCCGGCATGGTCGTGGGCGGCTGGGGCCTGTTCCTGGGGCTCATCGCCCTGGTGCTCGTGCTCCTTGGCTGGCTGTGGGACGCGCGCAAGGAGTACGCCGCGGTCGAGAATGCGGACACCACCGGCCACCTGGACATGGGCGGCGCCCCGGCCTGGCCCAAGGCGACCTTCGCAGCCCTCGCGATCATCGTCGTGCTGGCGCTGCTGCTCACGACCAGGATCGTGCCCGACACGGGCGGCGGGTCCGGAGCTCCGGCGCCCAGCGGCGCCGCCGGCGCGAGCGCCCCCGTGGCGGGTGGAGGCGCGGGGCCGTCAGCCGGGCCCAGCGCGGCCCCGGCCGCGGACGTCGTCGTCGTCGCGGAGAAGGTGGCCTTCACCACGACCGAGATCACCATCCCGGCCGGCAAGCCGTTCACGCTTGCGTTCGACAACCGCGACAGCGGCGTGCCGCACGACGTGGTGATCAAGGAGGCAGGCGGCGCGGTCATCTACAAGACCGACCCGCTGCTCACGGGCCCCGCGGTTGTGGTCTACGATGTGCCCGCCATCCCCGCCGGGCAGTACACGTTCGTCTGCACGGTGCACCCCAACATGCAGGGGACCGCCACGGCGCAGTAGCCCGCCGGACGGCCCGTCGAGGCACGTCCCATCCGCGTCGTCCGCTCCCGGCTCCTCGTCCTCCTCGCGGTCATCGTGCTCGCGACCGCCGCCTGCGGTGGGTCCGGCGGCACGGCCGCCCGCACCGGGCAGCCCGCACCCCAGCTGGCCGGCACCGCCCTCGACGGCTCCGCCGTGGACCTCGCGTCGCTGCGCGGCAAGCCCGTCATCGTCAACTTCTGGGCGTCGTGGTGCGTGCCGTGCCGCGAGGAGTTCCCGCTGTTCGAGGAGAAGCTGGCCGCCCTGGGCCCGACCGACGGCCTCCAGGTCATCGGTGTGCTCTACAAGGACGAGCCGGAGCTGGCGCAGCGGTTCCTGACCGAGTTCGGCGCCGCGTGGCCCACGATCGACGACCCGGGGGACGCGTTCGCCAAAGCCTACCGCGTGGCCGCGCCGCCGCAGACGTACTTCATCGACAAGAACGGGATCCTCCAGGGCATCCAGATCGGCCAGGTCCGCCCCGAGGACTTCGACACCCAGTACGCCAAGATCAAACCGTGACGGCCGCAGCCGCGCCCGTGATCGCGCCCGCCGTCAGCGCGGTGGGGATCCGCAAGGCCTACGGTCGGCGCCCGGTGCTCGAGGACGTCTCATTCGATGTCCAGCGCGGCGAGCTGTTCGCCCTCCTCGGGCCCAACGGGGCCGGCAAGACGACGACGGTCGAGATCCTCGAGGGCTATCGGCGCGCCGACGGCGGCAGCGTCAGGGTCCTGGGCCTGGACCCGGCCAGGGACGGCCGCGCGCTGCGTCCGCGCATCGGCCTGATGCTCCAGGAGGGCGGCATCGACAATCGCTCCACGCCCCGCGAGGTCCTGCGCCTCTACGCCGGGTTCTTTCGTGATCCCGAGGATCCTGACGCCCTGCTCGAGGCCGTGGACCTGGGCCGGGCGGCCACGACCCGCTACCGCCGCCTGTCCGGCGGGGAGAAGCAGCGGCTTGGCCTCGCGCTCGCGCTCCTGGGCCGGCCGGAGCTCCTGGTCCTCGACGAGCCGACGGCGGGCATGGATCCGGCGGCCAAGCAGGCGACCCGCGAGCGCATCGCCGGCCTGCGCGCCGCCGGGACGACGATCCTCCTCACGACCCACGAGCTGGGCGACGTCGAGCGGCTCGCCGACCACGTCGCCGTCCTGGACCGCGGGCGGGTCGTGGCCTACGGCACCCCGGCCGAGCTCACCGGCGGTGGCGCCCCGCGCATCCGGTTCCGCCTCTCGGCCGCGCTGTCCCCCGCCGATGGCAGCGCGTTGATCATGGCCGTCGCCCCGGGGAGCGGCGCGGCACTGGTCCCGGCCGGCGCGGGCCACCACTACGAGCTGACCGGCCTTGACGCCGCCCCGGACCCAAGGACGGTCGCGTCACTCGCGGCCTGGTGCGCGGAGCGCGGCCTCCTCATCACCGAGCTGCGCCTCGGGGCCGCGAGCCTCGAGGAGCGGTACCTGGAGCTGGTCGGGGCGGACGTGGCCACCGAGGCGGGCCCGCCCGGCACGACCACCGGGTCCGGCACGACCACCGGGTCCGAGGGCGCCCCGTGAGCGCGGCGACCCGGCCCCTCGGCACCGGCACGCCCGCGGCCCCCGCCTCGTGGCTGCGGATGACCTTCGCGCTCGCCGGCAACGAGCTGCGGCTCGCGGCCCGCCGCGGCGAGAGCCTCCTCGTCACGTTCGTCATCCCGGCTGGCGTCCTGCTCGTCTTCTCGGCCATCGACATGGGCGGCGGCACGGCGGTCGGCAAGCCGGTGGACCGGATGCTCCCGGGGGCGATCGCCCTCGCGATCATCGCCGCGTCGATGGTGTCGCTCGCGATCGCCACGGGGTACGAGCGCTCGTACGGCGTCATCAAGCGCCTGGGTGGCTCGCCGGCGGGCTCGTCCGTGCTGGTCGCGTCCAAGACGCTGGCGGTCATGGTGGTCGAGGCCGTCCAGGTGGTGCTGCTCGTGGGGATCGCGCTGCTGCTCGGCTGGGCGCCCGGCCCGACACCGTCCGTGCCCCTGGTGGTCGCGGGGCTGCTCCTGGGCACCGTGGCGTTCGCGGGCCTCGGCCTGCTGATGGCCGGCACCCTGCGTGCGGAGGCGACGCTCGCTCTCGCCAACCTGCTGTTCCTGCTCTCGCTCGTCCTGGGTGGGATCGTGATGCCGCTGGACCGCCTGCCCGGACCGGTCGCCACCCTCGCGTCCGGCCTGCCGCCAGCGACCCTCGCCAGCGTGCTGGCGATCGGGCTCGGTGCACCCGGTGACGCGACGGAGCCGCTGATCCTGCTCGCGGGCTGGGCCGTCCTGTTCACGGCCCTCGCCGCCCGCAGGTTCCGCTGGGACTGAGCCCTCGGCGGCGACCGCTTCGACCGATCCATCGGGGCGCCTCGTGCGAAGGAGGTCGACAGTCCTTCCCGAGAGGTTCGACACCAGATGCGCTCCGCCACCCGCCGCCAGGCGGCCACAGTCCTGGCCTTCCTGGCCGTGATGGTCTCCAACGTGGCCGCCAACGCCCTGCCGATCAACGGCCTCACGACCAGGGAGATCAGCGACCAGTTCGCGGTCTACGTGATCCCGGCTGGCTACGTGTTCTCGATCTGGGGCGTGATCTACGTCCTGCTCGGCGCGTTCACCACGTGGCAGGCGCTCCCGCGCAACCGCGAGAACAGCGTCCTCCGCTCGCTCGGCTACCTGCCCGCGCTGTCCGGCGTCTTCAACACCGCGTGGATCCTGCTCTGGCAGTACGAGGTCTTCGCGCTGACCGTGCCGGTCATGCTCGGCCTCCTGGTCACGCTGATCGCGATCCACCTCCGCCTCTGGGCGTACCGTGACGAGCTCCGCGGTACGACCTACTGGACCGTCCGCGCCCCCTGGTCCGTGTACCTGGGCTGGATCACGGTCGCCATCATCGCGAACATCGCCCAGACGCTGGCATGGCTCGGGTTCACGGGGTTCGGCATCGAGCCCACCCTCCTGGCCGCGGCCGTGCTGCTGACCGGAACGGCGATCGCCGCGACCTTCGTTGCCCGCTTCCGGGACGTCGCGTACGGCCTCGTCATCGTCTGGGCCTACATCGGCGTCGCGGTCAAGGAGCAGGACACGATGGCGGTGGTGGTCGCGGCGGGGCTGGGTGCCGCGATCGTCGGCCTCCTCGCGGTCGTGGCGCTCGCGACGGGCCGCACGAGCGAGGCCGGGCGCCGCGTAGAGGCGTCCGCCGCCGCCTGACCTCGCGACCGGGTGCGCGACCGGGTGCGCGGCCAGGCACTCGAGCCCAGGGGCAATCGGCGCCGTCGGGCCGCATCCCGTATCTTCGGCGGGTGACCGGCCGCCGCCTCACCACCCGCCCCGCCCTCGAACGCCTGCGCTGCCTCGCGCTGGCCGGCCTCGCCTCCCGTCCACGCCCATCCGTCCTCGCCCTCCTCGTCAGCGCCGTCCTCGTGGCTGCGTGCGGTGGCGCGGCGCTCGGCGGGGCGGGCACGTCGGACGGCCCCGTCTTCGTGGAGGCTGTGACCCAGCCCCCGATGGGCGCCCGAGAGACGGCCTACGACTCGCCGCGTCCCGCCCCCGACGTCTTCCTGGCGGACGGGGACGGCCGCCCCTTCGACCTGGCGCGCCTCCGCGGCAGCCCGGTCTTCGTCTACTTCGGCTACACCCACTGTCCCGACGTCTGCCCCACGACCCTCGCCGACGTGCACGTTGCGCGCCGAGTTCCAGCCGATTTCCGACATGCGGGCCAGCGCGGCCTACCGCAGCGAGGTGCTGGGCAACTTGTTGCACCGGCTGTG
>JANNHX010000088.1:0-7836 GCA_031404615.1 Chloroflexota bacterium | reverse complement strand
GCATCGCGACGCGGATGCGATAGAGGAGGGACACGGTGGACCCGGAGCTGACCGATCTGCTGGAGTTGGCCAAGAGAGCCGGCCCGCTCGAGCGCATCGACTACGCGAAGCCGATCGCCCGCCACGGAGCGGATGCGGTCGCCGCCATGGGGCCGTGGCTGGCTGATCCGCGCCTCTGCGGCTTTGCCGTCCGGGTGATCGCCGCCGCCGCTGAGCATGGCGCCAGGGACGAGGCACGCACTGTGCTCCTCGGTGCCCTTGACGAGCCCGTGACGCCGGGCCTCGGCGACGACCTTGTCTGGTTCCTTGATCGGCTCGATCCGGGATGGCGCAGGCGCCGCCGGCCACGGCCGGTCCGCGCGGACTCGGCCATCGGCAAGCTGGCCAAGGATCCGACGCGGCCGCGAAGGTACATGCACGCATGGACGCTCTGGCATCGCATCGTCGACCAGGTCACGGCAAGCGATGGACGCCTGCGATACATCGGGGCCTGCCACCGGTGGAACAATGAGGGCTACGTCGACAGCGGCAGCAGGCGCATCCAGCCGGAGCCCCCGGCTGGCGAGTACTGCTACCTCTGCGACCAGGCTGAGTCACGCCTCGCCGGATCGTCCTCGGGCGTCTGGGCGTCCATCAGAGCACCGTGGGTCGACGCCGGCGAACGCCTGCACCTCCGCCGCGAGAAGGTATGGCATCTCGCCGTCACGGACGACATGGTCGTGCCGGAAGCCCTCGGCGCCATGTACCTGACCGAGTGCGGCTGGTGGATCGAGCGGGAGCGGGTCACCGCGGAGGGCGTCAAGCGACAGGTCAGCCCGATCTGCGATGTCTGCGTCGACTTCGCCCGAGAGCGGGCGGCGCAGTAGCCCACCAGCGGTTGCGCAGCACCTGGGGGAAGACGAGTGATGAGTGAGTTGGAGCGCCAGCCGGCGATCGGTCGCGCGGTCGAGCGCCTGGTCGGGATCGCGATGGGCGACGAGACTCTCCGATCCGGGCTTGAGGTCCTCGCGCGGCTGGTCGTCGACGCCTCGGACGCGAGCCAGGCGCTGTCCGAGCCGATCCCCGAACCGGCCGCGTCACATCGGTCTACCGGGGCGGGACGGATCTCCTCGGCGTGCCAGCGCCGGAGCCCGGTGGACTGGTCGCGGCGGAGGTCATCGAGTCCGATCTACCCGGTGCGGAGGGCAACGCTCTTGCGGATGTCACCGAAGCGGGTGCGGCAGCCGGACCGCAAGAGGAGCGTCTGTGGCTCGACGCGATGCCCTTCTCGGTCTTGTCAGGCCAGGATGAAGCGCGTGCGTGCGCCGCCGCGTTCGAGGGTCGACAAGCAGGGTGTGGCACCCGGCACGGAAGCAGCGTTCGACGGGGGGCGCCACATCGGATCGCTACACTCGCGTTAACGCCGACAAGGCAAGGGGAGGGATTGTGGCCAGAGCCGCGAGGACGAAGAACGAGACGGGGGCGAACCTCGGCTTTGAGGCCAAGCTCTGGCAGGCCGCCGACGCGCTGCGCAACAACCTGGACGCCGCCGAGTACAAGCACGTCGTCCTCGGCCTGATCTTCCTCAAGTACATCAGCGACGCCTTCGAGGCCAGGCACGCCGAGCTGGATGCCGACCGCGCCAACGGCGCCGACCCCGAGGACGCCGACGAATACCGCGCCGCGAGCATCTTCTGGGTTCCGAAGGAGGCCCGCTGGACCGCGCTCAAGGCCGCCGCACCGCAGCCCACGATCGGCACCCTCGTCGACGACGCGATGGACGCCATCGAGCGCGACAACCCGAGCCTCAAGGGCGTCCTGCCCCGCGACTACGCACGCCCCGGGCTCGACAAGGCACGCCTGGGCCAGCTCATCAACCTCGTGTCGGACATCGCCCTGGGCGCCCCCGCCGACCGTGCCAAGGACACGCTTGGTCGTGTCTACGAGTACTTCCTCGCCCAGTTCGCGAGCGCCGAGGGCAAGCAGAGCGGCCAGTTCTACACGCCCGCCCGCGTCGTCCGGGTCCTGGTGGAGATGCTCGCCCCGTACAAAGGCCGCGTGTACGACCCCTGCTGCGGCAGCGGCGGCATGTTCGTCCAGAGCGAGCGGTTCATCGAGGCCCACGCCGGGCGCGTCGGCGACATCAGCATCTACGGCCAGGAGTCCAACTACACGACCTGGCGCATCGCCAAGATGAACCTCGCCATCCGCGGGATCGACGCCCAGATCGGCCACGGCGACACCTTCCACAACGACCGCCACCCCGACCTCAAGGCCGACTACGTCCTGGCCAACCCGCCGTTCAACGACTCGGACTGGCGGGGTGACCTCCTCCGGGACGACAAGCGCTGGGCGTACGGCGTTCCGCCGGCCAGCAACGCCAACTTCGCCTGGCTCGTTCTCGACGCGCTGGAGGGTGTATGGCTGACCTTCGCGAGCGCGACGTGATCCGCGGCGCGGACCGCCCGGACGAAGGAGGGATAGCTGCGCGGGTAGCCGAGCGGGATGACCTCGTCGAACAGGGCCGTCAGCCAGAGGTGGGGATCGTCGACGAAGCGGGCGGCGAGATAGGGCACGAACGGAGTGAGCGGGTCCGGCATCGCGGATCGGCGGACGCCGGCCGTCCGTTCGCCCGTGACGTAGGCGCGGACCGTCTTGCGGTCGCGCTCGAGGTGGCGGGCGATGGCCGAGATCGACCAGCCTCGCTCGGCGAGTGCGTGGGCTTCCACGTCGTCTCCCTGTGTGAGCATAGGCGGGGGCTCCTCCGGCGCTGTGGCTTCGACACCGTCAGCATCGGCTGGGGCCCCGCCCCGTGTCTGGATGGACCGTCGTAAGGGCCCGTCCAGGTGCTCAGGCCTGGGGGAGTTTCAGTGATCAGGTCTGGGGAATCTCCGGTGATCGTCAACAACGGAAACGCCAGGATGCCGGTCAGGCACTCGGGGGCTGCTCGTGAGGGCGATCCTGCGGCTTCCGCGATCTGACGAGCCTAGCCCCGCGCCTTCACCATCGCCTCAAGGTCGGTCTGCGCGCTACCGTCCGGCGGCGCCGTCGTGACCGGGGGCGTCCCCGTTGGCCGCCATCCCTCCAGCCACGTCCTCGTACCAGCTCGGGAGCTTGGTGCCGGGGCGCTCGAACCACTTGGGGACATCGGGGATCGACGCAAGGACGATGTTTGCCCATGGGCTGAAAGCGCCCGTGCGGACGATCACCTTGGCCTTGGCGGCCTCCTCGTCCATCACCTGCTTGTGCGGCACGTGCTCAATGCGCACATCGGGCAGCAGATCGACGATCTCCTGGTGCTGGACGGGGTTGTAGTCGCGCAGTTCGTTAGGCAGGAGCGCCCACTCGACCACGAGGTCGCCCATGAGCGCGGCGAGGACAGGGGTCAGGTCTGGGAGATCACGGGCCACAGCCAGATCGATCCGCCAGGCGTCACGCGGGATGCGAAAGCCAGCGTCGCACAGGATGAGGGTGTCCCCGTGGCCGAGGCTGGCGATGGCGCGGTTGAGTTCGGGATGGAGGAGGTGGTGACGCTTCACGATGGTCAGTCCTGGGGGATGCGGGACCAGTCGTCGCGCTCGAACGACGCCAGGCTGGAGGCCATGAGCGGGTGCTGGTGCATCTCGCGGAACACGTTGTGGAAGACGATCACACCGTCGGCGCCCGCTTCGAAGGCCTCGTCGGCGTCCGCGACCGAGCGGATGCTGGCGGGCACGATGCGGGTGCGGTGGCCCCCTCGTCGGTAGAGAGCCGACGCTTCCCGGATAAGGCGTGCGGGGTCGCCGCCGGCCTCGCGCACGCGGGCCCAATAGGGACAGATCCAGGCGGCATCGGCCGCAGCAGCAAGGCTGGCCTGGCTGAGGGAGCAGACCGTCGTCACGAGGCTGTCCACGCCCTGGCCGGCCAAGGTCTTCACTGCGGCCAGAGCCTCGACGGTCGCTGGAAGCTTGGGGACAACCCGCTCGCTGATCGCGCGCAGGGCGGCAGCCTGGTCAAGGTAGTCGGCGCGGACCGGGCCCCGAAGCTGGATGAACAGGGGCAGGTCAGGCACGGCGTCGAGGCAGGCGCGCACAGCCTGATGGAAGGTCATGCCATCCCTACACCAGTCGGCGACAACCGTAGGATTGGTGACGATCGCGCCGGGCACGCCGGTTCGTCCGACCTCGGCACACTCGCTGATGCTGCCGGCGATCCAGATGGGGTTCAAAGGCGGTTCTCCCTGAGAGACTGCTCGAGTTGGACGCGTGTCGGCAGGCCTCCGATGACGCCAAGGTGGGCAGCGCACCACGCCCCAGCGTGGACAGCGCGGGCGGCCGCCTCGGCCACTGAACGGCCCTCCAGCAGACCGACTGCGAGGCTGGCGGTGAAGGCGTCGCCGGCACCGGTGGGATCGACGGGGGTGATAGGCAGGGCGGGGACAGCCGTGACACCTGCGTCATCGACTACCATGCAGCCGCGGGCGCCGAGGGTGACGACGATCGCGTGCGACCCTGTCTGACTGCGCAGACGCTGGGCGAGGATGACCGGATCGGAGGCGTTGTCGGGAGCCAGACCGAGGAGACGCCTGAGCTCGAACTCGTTGGGCGTCAGCACATCTGCCAAGGCCAGGATCTCGGGAGGGAGCTCGGTAGCCGGGGCCGGGTTGAGCAGGGTCGGCACGCCCGCCGCGCGTGCCGCTCGTAGGCCGGCCAGCAGAGCGGCTGGGGGCGATTCACAGGTGGCTAGGAACAGGCCGCAACCGGCGATTGGCGCCCGCTCCACAGTCGCCGCGTCGAGGTGGCGGTTGGCGCCGAGGTGGATCGTGATCGTGTTCTCGCCGTGGGGCAGCAGGTGGACGAAGCCGCACCCCGTCGCCACGCCCGGGAGTCGGTGGACGCCCGTCGGATCGATCCCTTCCTGGCGCAGCGTCGCCAGTGCGAGGTCACCGAACGCGTCCACACCGACGGCGGCAAGGAAACGCACAGAGGCCCCCAGGCGGACAGCGCCGATAGCCTGATTGAGGCCCTTGCCGCCCGGCCCAAGGTCGAAGTCCTCGCCCACGACGTTCTCGCCGGGGGCGGGCAGGCGCTCGACGCGCAGGGTCAAGCCAATGACGACCGAGCCGAGAACGAAGAGCGGCTTCATGCGCGTCAGGACCGCCTTGTGAGCGGGTCCGAGGATGAATGGCATCGACCCCCGCCCGCCCGGCGCCAACGGCCGACTGCGGCCCGCGGCCCACCCAAGGCGTGCGCCGCCGCCCGCTCCTGGTCCGGTCGGGGCAGTTCGGGGGGTATGGCGCCGCCAGCGTCAGGGACTTCGCCGGGCCTGTCCGCGGCTTGCCAGGTGAACATGGTCAGAGTCCTCCTTCGGGGCGGGGACGCTGGGACGAGCGGGTCACTCGGCGGCTCGGCGGCTCCACCGGTCCGGTCCGTCGGAAGGATTGCCCGCGCCGCCGCCCGTGTGGGACATCGGGGCAGCCGGTATCTGCGGTCGCAGCGACGAGGCGCGCACCCGGAGTTCGACTGGCAGGAAGACGCGGCGCGGAGGTGAGTCATCGCCCTGCGCGCGACGCAACAGGAGCTGCGCCGCAGCCCTGCCGATCTCATACGCGGGTTGCGCCACGACGCTGACTGGCGACCGCAGCAGCGACACCAAGGGGATGTCGTCGAAGCCGACAAGCCCGATATCCTCGGGAAGGCGAAGGCCGAGTTGGTCCGCGGCCTCGAGGGTCCCGATGGTCATGAGGTTGTTGGCCACGAACAGCGCGTCCGGTGGCGTCGCTTCGGTGAGCAGCTCATATGCCGCCGAGTAGCCGCCCTGCTGCCGGAAGTCGCTGTACCGGATCAGGCGCTCATCAACTGGGAGGTTCGCCTCCTGGTGCGCGCGGAGGTAGCCGGTGACCCGGCTGAGAGCCGTGCTCCGGTTAGCCGGGCCCGTGATGCACGCGATGCGCCGGTAGCCCTGGGCAATGAGGTGGCCGGTCGCCTTGCTGGCGCCGCCCTCATTGTCCGCCAGAACGGTGTCGACCGCTTCCCCGGGCACTTCCCGGTCGACAAGTACGACGGCGATTCCCTGACTGCGCAGCATGGCAACGTCGACACGCGCTGGAGACGCCGCGCACAGGACAACGCCGGCCACCCGTTCCGCCGCGAACAACTCGAGATACGACGCTTCCTTCTCCGCTCGCTCGTCGGCGTTGCCGACCACGAGGGCGTAGCCGGAGCGCTGTGCCTGGTCCTCCAGACCCCGGAGCAGGTCCGTATAGAACGGGTTCCGGATGTCGGAGACGACTACGCCCCAGACCCTGCTCTCCTGAGTCCGGAGGCTGCGCGCAATGCGGCTTGGGCGGTAATGGAGGTCGGCTGCGGCCTTGACGACGCGGGCCGCCATCTCCGGATCGACTGACGCTCGACCCGAAAGGACCCGGGACACGGTCGATGGCGAAACACCGGCCGTCCTGGCCACCTGACTGATCGTCGCTGCCACTCGCTCCGTCTCCCGACATGCCGACCTGCAAGCCCACCCCAAGCTCGCTCACAGTGTACCGGGTCACGGGTCTGTTTGCGAGAAATCGATTGCTGTCCAGTGCGGGCCATCGGGTTCGAAGGGCTGGTCAGGCCTCGTGATGAACGTAGCGGGCGACTGATGGGCGCAGCAATCGATCTGTGCCAGGAACCCAATTGCCCACCAACGGCATCGGGCCGTTCCGCGACGTCTACACCGTGATGGCCAACTGGGCCGCCAATCACGGCGCAATCAGCTACGGCCACATCGGCGCGGATCTCATCAGCCTGGCGTCCGTGCTCCGTGTCCCGGTCCACGTGCACAACGTGCCCGAGGAGGACATCTTCCGGCCGTCGGCGTGGGCCAACCTGGGCACCGCGGACCTCGAGGGCGCGGACTTCCGCGCCTGCGCCAACTTCGGTCCGCTGTACGGGATGACGTAGCCCATTGTCACGGCCGCCCGCGGCCAAACCCCACGAGCAATCGATGCCCATCAGAGGCAGCAATCGAACCACGAACAGAGCCTCAGAGAGGTCTTGACAGCGGGATCGGGGCTCGTTAGCATCAGAAATCGATTTCCCGATGTGAGAGGAAGTCACGCTCTCGACCAGTTGTTCGCAGGGTCGACGACACGAGGAGTGGTTGTTCATGAAGGGTCGAACTATCGCTGCGGTCCCCATGCTGGCGCTGATGCTCGCCGCATGCTCGGGGGCTGCTGCCACGCCGGCACCGGCAACCCAAGCGGCCGCCACGGAGGCTCCCGCGACCGCCGCCCCGGCAACGGAAGCCCCGCCCGCGAACAAGCTCATCGGCATGTCCAACCAGGGCGCCACGTACCCGTTCCCGGGTGCCATCGGCGAGGGCGTCAAGGCCAAGGGCGCCGAGCTCGGCTACAACGTCGTCCAGACGGATGCCGCATTCAAGACCGACAAGCAGACCACGGACATCAACGACCTGATCGCCCAGAACCCGGCGGCGATCATCATCAACCCCGTTGACGGCACGCAGGCCATGGGCCTCGTCGACAACATCGTCGCCGCGAACATCCCGGTCTTCATCGTGCACGGGAACGTCGGTCCAGCGGGTCACCCGATCGAGCAGATCTACAAGGGCGTCCTGCTCCAGATCACCGAGGACGACGTCCTCGCGGGCGCGAACGCGGGCAAGATCGCGATCGACAACTTCCCCAACGGCGCCAAGTACGCGATCATCGAGGGCGCCGCGGGCTTCGTCGAAGTGGAACTGCGAGCCAAGGGCTTCGACGACGCCTTGGCCGCCAGCGGCAAGACGTTCACCAAGGTCGCGTCCCAGCCCGGCGACTGGGTCCCGGACAAGGGCAAGATCGCCTGCCAGAACATGCTCCAGGCCGACCCG
>JANNHX010000087.1:0-3577 GCA_031404615.1 Chloroflexota bacterium | reverse complement strand
ACGCCGGCCGGCTGACCACCCCCGGTGGCCGCCTACGGCAGCGCCCGGACCATCCCCCCGTCGACCGGGACGATCGCACCCGTCACGAACGACGCCGCGGGCGACAACAGGAACGCGCCGACGCGACCGATCTCCGCCGGGGCGCCGTAGCGCTTGAGCGGGATCGTGGCCTGCACCTGCCGCGCGATCTCCTCGCGGGTGACGCCGGCCGCCTCGGCCCGCTTGCCGTCCAGGAACGCGATGCGGTCCGTGGCGATCCGGCCCGGGGCCAGGCCGTTGATCCGGACCGGCGCGATCTCCGCGGTCAGCGTCTTGACGAGGCCGGCCAACCCCGGGCGCAGGACGTTGGACGTGGTGAGGGCCGGGATCGGCTCGCGCACGGACGACGACAGGACGATCAGGATCGACGGGTCCCGGCCCTCTCGCAGGTGCGGGAGGGCGGCGCGCAGGAGGCGCAGCACCGACTGGAGCGTGCCTTCGATCGCCGCCTCCCAGTCCGCCTCTGACAGCGTGTCGAACGTGCCGCCGGGCGGGCCCCCGGTGTTGACGACGAGCAGGTCGAGACCACCCAGGGCCCGGATCGCCTGGTCGACGGCATCGGCCGGTCCGTCGGGCGTGGCGAGGTCCGCGACGACCCCCACGCCGCCGAGGCGCCCGGCCTCGGCCTCTATGCGCTCCCGGGTCCGGCCGATGAGCGCCACGCGCGCCCCCTCGCCGGCCAGCGCGGTCGCGATCCCGCCGCCGATCCCCGAGCCTCCGCCGCCGACAAGCGCCCGTCGGCCCTGCAGTCCCAGATCCATCCCATCCTCCGATGCGTCGGCACAGGGTAGCCGTCCGCGCGCGGTCCCGGTCGGCTACGCTCGCCCCGAGATGACCGAAAGCACCGACGGCCTGCTGACCGTCGAGCTGTTCGTCCTGCTCGTCGCCGTGGCGACAGGCGTGGCGCTGCTCGCGCGCCGGACCGTGCTCCCCTACTCGGTGGCGCTGGTCCTCGCCGGCCTCGCGCTCGCCCTCGTCATCCCGGGCACGCACGTCGCGATCACCCCGGAGATCATCCTCGCAGTCCTGCTGCCGGGCCTCGTGTTCGAGGCGGCCTGCAAGATCGACCTGCGGGCCCTGCGTGACACGTTCGGCATCGTGCTGTTCCTCGCGGCGCCGGGGGTCCTGATCACCGCCGGGCTCGTGGCCGTGGCGGTCAGCCTGGCGACCGGGATGGACCCGACGGTCGCGTTCCTGCTGGGCGCGATGATCTCGGCGACGGACCCGGTCGCGGTCGTCGCGCTATTCAAACGCCTTGGTGCCCCGACCCGCCTCGCGACCGCCGTCGAGGCCGAGAGCCTCCTCAACGACGGCACCGGTGTCGTGCTGTTCGCGATCGCGCTGACCGCGCTGACCGGCCCGGTCACCATCATGGACGGCGCGATCTCGTTCGCGGTGACCGTGGTCGTGAGCACCGTCATCGGGCTCGCCAGCGGGGTCGTGGCCTACCGGATCATGCGGCTGACCAATGACCACCTCCTCGAGGTGGCGATCTCGCTCGTCGCCGCGTACGGCACCTACCTCGTGGCGGACCGCCTGCACGAGTCGGGGATCATCGCGACCGTCGTCGTCGGCCTCGTGTTCGGGTGGCTGGCCGGCCCGCGACCGCTGAGCCGGCGCACGACCGACGCCCTCGACACGGTCTGGGAGTTCGTGGCGTTCCTGCTGACGGCGCTCACGTTCCTGCTGGTGGGCCTCGCGATCAGCCCGGACCTGCTCATCACGGCGCTGCCGGTCATCGCCGTCGGCTACGTGGCGATCACGGTCGCGCGGGCGATCGTCGTGTACGGGCTCATCGGCGGTGGCGAGCGGCTCCTCCCAGGCCCGAGCATGCTGCCGCTCGGTTACCTGCACGTGATGTTCTGGTCGGGGCTGCGCGGCGCGATCGCCGTGGCGCTCGCCCTGGCCCTCCCGGCGACCCTGCCCGACCGCGACCTGCTCACGGGGGCGGTCTACGGGATCGTGCTCGTGACGCTGCTCGTCCAGGGGACCACGGCTGGCTGGGTCGTGCGACGGTCCGGGATCCCGATCACGCCACCGGAACCGGAGGGAGATACGGAGGCATGACGACCCGGCCGACGCCGTCACCGGGCCGCGTCCCGCGCAACCGACCGGCAACCGCGTCTCCACCCGAAACGGCTCCCGGGCGCGACGTCCTGGGGCGCTGACCCCGGGCCGGACCGGCCCCACGCTCCGCCCATCCCGCCGGAACGGGACCCTTGGCCCCAGGGCTCGCCGGCGCGGACGTGTTGGGAGGATCGACAGGGAGATGCGTTACGCACGTCGCACGCTCTTCGGCGGCCTGGCGGCAGCGAGCCTGCTCGTCGGCCTGCCCGCCGTTGCCCTCGGCGCCGAGGGCGCCACCGCCGACACGGGGGACACCGCCTGGCTGCTCATCGCGACCGCGCTGGTCATGGTGATGCTGCCGGGCCTCGCGCTGTTCTACGGGGGCCTCGTCCGCCGCAAGAACGTGCTGTCCACGACCATGCACAGCTTCTTCGGCCTGGCCCTCGTGTCGGTCGTCTGGGTCGTCGTCGGCTTCTCGCTGGCCTTCGGCTCCGACCTCGGCGGCCTCGGCCTCATCGGGAACCCGTTCGACTTCGTCGGGTTCATCAACGTCGGCCTCGACCCCAACCCGACCTACGGGCCCACCATCCCGTTCATCCTGTTCGCCGCCTTCCAGCTGATGTTCGCCGCAATCACGCCCGCCCTGATCACGGGCGCCTTCGCCGAGCGCAAGCGGTTCGGGGCGTTCGTCCTGTTCACCGTCCTGTGGTCGCTGTTCGTCTACTCGCCGGTCGCCCACTGGGTGTGGTCGGTCGACGGCTGGCTGTTCAAGCTCGGCGCGCTCGACTTCGCGGGCGGCACCGTCGTCCACGCCACGTCCGGCGTCTCGGCCCTGCTGGTGGCGATCATGATCGGCAAGCGGGCCTCCAACGGCGAGGGCCTCGAGCCCCACGACATCCCGATGACGGTGCTCGGCGCCGGCCTCCTGTGGTTCGGCTGGTTCGGCTTCAACGCCGGCTCCTCGCTCGGCGCCAACGGCCTCGCAGCCAACGCGCTGCTGGTCACCAACACCGCCGCCGCCGCCGCGACGATCACCTGGGTCCTCGCGAGCTATCTCCACCGCAAGAAGGTCAGCGTCGTGGGTGCGGCGGCCGGTGCCGTGGCGGGCCTCGTCGCGGTCACCCCTGCCTCGGGCTTCGTGACCGCGGGCGGTGCGCTCGCCATCGGCCTCATCGCCGGCGGCCTCTGCTACAGCGCCACGCTCCTCCGCGAGCGGATCCACGTCGACGACGCGCTCGACGTCTTCGCGGTCCACGGCGTGGGCGGCATGTTCGGGGCGATCGCCACCGGCGTTTTCGCGACGACCGCGATCAACCCGCTCGGCCGCGGCCTCATCGACGGCAACCCGGGCCAGGTCCTCGTCCAGCTCGGCGCCGTCGCGGCGACCGTCGCCTACGCGGTCGTGGCCACGTTCCTCATCGTGAAGGTGGTCGACGTGATCCTCGGCATGCGGGTCCCCGCGAAGGACGAG
>JANNHX010000086.1:0-2761 GCA_031404615.1 Chloroflexota bacterium | reverse complement strand
CACCGTCCGGGTCAGCCGCTCCAGCGGCGGGGGCGGCGGCGGGTCGTCCGCCCCGGCCACCGGCGGCAGCACCGGCGCATCCGGGGGCTGAGCCAACGGCCGCTCCCACGCCACCCGAACCCAACGACGACGAGCCGGCCGGTGCCGACCGGCTCGCGTCGTTCAAGGGCCGCGCCCTCGGCTCCTCGCTGCGGCTGACCGTCCGGGTCCCGGAGCCCGCCTCCGACGAGGCGCTCGGTGCCGCGGAGCTCGCATGGACCGAGGTCCTCGCGGAGTTCGACGCGGTCGACGCCGCCCTCTCGCGGTTCCGCGACGACTCCGAGCTCACGATGCTCAACCGCCTGGCCGGGACCGGCGCGGTAGTCCCCGTCTCGGGCCGGACGCGGCGGGCGCTGGCCGCCATCGACCGGGCGTTCCGCCTCACCGACCACCGCTTCGATGCCAGTGTCCTGGGCGTCCTCGAGCGGATCGGCGAGCACGGCGCCGTGCTCGACCGCCCCGCCATTGCGCCCGCCCGGGCCGCCGTGGACCCGGCCGAGCGACGGTACCGCGTCCACGTCCCGCCGGTCCCCGTGGACATGGGCGGCATCGGCAAGGGGCTGGCGCTGCGCTGGGCCTCGGAGCGGGCGGGCGCGGCCCTCCCCGACGACACGGGCCTGCTCCTCGAGGCCGGCGGGGACGTCGTGCAGCGCGGCAAGCCCCCGCACGACGGCTGGCGCATCGGGATCGAGGACCCGGCAGCCCCGACCCCCGCCTACGCAGAGCCGGTCGTCGTGGTCGCGCTCACGGAGGGCGCCGTCGCGACGTCGTCCGTCCGGGTGCGCAACTGGATCGGGCCGGACGGGAAGCCGGTGCACCATCTCGTCGACCCACGCACGGGTGAGCCGGCCCGTGGCGGGCTCATCGCCGTGACGGTCGCGGCCCCGGACCCCGCCTGGGCGGAAGTCTGGAGCAAGGCCCTGTTCCTTGACGGCCGCGAGGGAATCGCGGCGGACGCCCGGGCGCGCGGGATCGCTGCCTGGTGGGTCGACGACCACGGGATGCTCGGGATGACCCCCGAGGCCCGGCTGCGGACCGCCTGGGCGGCCGAGGACCGCCTGGGCTAGGAGGCCGGCGGTTCTCCCGTTGCCTCAGCACGCCACCCCATGTGGGTTCGAGGCGTTGCACCTCCGAGCTCCCCGAGTGTCAGCGCTGCACCTGCGAGTCTCCTGTGGATGAAACGTCGGGGTCTCACGGAGAGCTCGCGCGAGATCCGCGCGCTATCGCGCATGAGCCGTGCAGCAGGGGGCCCGATCTCATCCACAGGGGGATCAGTCCGCTCCAGTTGACGCCGGGATGGGCGCCGCGACCCAGGAGCCCAGGAGCCTAGGAGCGCTGCGAGGTAGGAGCCTGCCCCTCGCCGCGGGTCCCCGCGGCTGCGGCCGCATCGGCCTCGGCACGGAGCTGCGACGGCGGCGTCTCGCCCAGGGCCACGGACAGCTCATCGAGCGTCGGGTAGCCCTCGCGCGCGCCGGCCCGGGTCACGGAGATGCTCGCGGCCACGACCGCGCGGCGCGCCGCCTGCACGAGGTCCAGCCCGCCCGCGAGCGCGGCGGCCAACGCGCCGTTGAGCGCGTCGCCGGCACCCGTGGCGTCGATCGCCTTGACCTTGGGCGCCTTGATGTCGACCGCCGGGCCCTCGCGCCGGACGAGGACCGCCCCGGTCGAGCCCAGGGTGACGAAGATCGCCTGGCCCGCACCGGGCCCTTCGGCCGTCGCCTCGAGCAGCGTCCGGGCGGCCTTCACCGGCTCCTCGGAGCCCGTGGTCGCGCGGCCGGAGCGGCGCGCGTCGTCGGCCACGAGGCGGGCGAGCTCGCCGCGGTTCGGCACGACGACGTCAGCCAGCGAGATGAGCGACCGGTCCAGCCCGTCGGCGGGCGCCGGGTTGAGGATCGTCCAGGCGCCGCCCGCGCGGCCCATGCGCAGCGCCTCGCGAGCCGCGTCGGTCGGGATCTCGTGGGTCACGATGACCGCGTCGCCCTTGTGTGGGTTGAGGCGGCTCAGCGCCGTGCGGACGTGCGCGGCGGTGAGGCCGGCGTTGGCCCCGGGGGCGACCGCAATCTGGTTCTCGGCCTTGGAGTCGACGAGGATCAACGCGACGCCCGTGGCGGTGTGTTCGAGCGTGATGAGGACGTCCGTGCCGACGCCCTCGCGGGCGAGCGCGGCGCGCGCCTCCGACGCGAACTCGTCGTCGCCCAGCGCGGCAACCAGCATCACGGGGACGCCGAGGCGGGCCGCCGCGACGGCCTGGTTTCCGCCCTTGCCGCCGTGGAATCGGCGGAATGTGCCGCCGAGCACCGTCTCACCCGGCAGTGGCAGCCGGTCCGTCTGGACCACGAGATCGATGTTGACTGATCCGACGACCAGGACCCGACCGCTCATCGGACCGCCTCCCCTATTCCTTTCTGGCCCGCGTCACCGGGGCCGCTCACGAACCCGTGATGTACTCGCCGCCGTCGACGCCGATGACCTCGCCGTTGATAAAGCCCGTCCCCTCGCCGGAGAGGGCGAGGATCGCGTTCGCCACGTCCTGCGGGGTGGTCATGCGCCCGTTGGGGTTGCGGCGCGTTGCCGCCGCGATGATGGCGTCCTTCTCCGGGATCTTCATGAGCGCAGGCGTCAGCGTGACGCCCGCCCGGATCGTGTTCGCCGTGATGCCCGTGCCGAGGCGGGCCAGCTCCATCGCCAGCTGGCGCGTGTGCGATTCGAGTGCCGCCTTGGC
>JANNHX010000085.1:0-10100 GCA_031404615.1 Chloroflexota bacterium | reverse complement strand
TGACCCCCGACCTGCGTCTTTGCGCAAAGACGCCCTTTGCGGGAGGCCGCGATGACATCTCCCGAGCCGCCGTTCCAGCGCGTGCTCATCGCGAACCGCGGCGAGATCGCGGTCCGCATAATCCGCGCGTGCCACGAGCTGGGCATGGAGGCGGTCGCGGTCTACAGCGACGCCGACGCGGAGGCGGCCCACGTCCGTCTCGCCGACGTCGCGGTCCGGCTTGGTCCGTCACCGGCGTCCGAGAGCTACCTGCGGATCGAAGCGGTCATCGACGCCGCGCGCTCGACCGGCGCTGAGGCGATCCACCCGGGCTACGGGTTCCTCGCCGAGCGGGCTGCCTTCGCCCGCGCCGCAGAGGACGCCGGCATCGTCTTCGTCGGCCCGACGTCAGACGCCATCGAGGCGCTGGGCGACAAGCTCAACGCCCGGCGGCTTGCCGCGCACATCGGTGTGCCGTCGGTGCCGGGGACGCTGGAGGCGGCGCCGGTGGATCGGCCCGACCAGGTTGCGTCGATCGTCGCGACCGCACGGACGATCGGCTTCCCGCTGCTGGTCAAGGCCTCGGCCGGCGGCGGCGGGCGCGGCATGCGGCGTGTCGTGCGCGAGGCGGACCTCGCGGCTGCGCTGGTGTCCGGGTCGCGCGAGGCGCTCTCCGCGTTCGGTGACGGGTCTGTGTACCTCGAGCGCGAGATCCTGCCCGCGCGTCACATCGAGGTACAGCTGCTCGCCGACGCGCAGGGACGCGTGGTCGCGCTGGGCGAGCGGGACTGCTCGTTGCAGCGGCGTCACCAGAAGCTCGTCGAGGAGGCGCCCGCGCCGGGTCTGGACGCGGATCAGCGGCGGCACCTGCACAAGCTCGCGGTCCGCTTGGGTGAAGCGGCGAAGCTGCGCAACGCGGCGACCTGCGAGTTTCTCCATGACCCCGCGGGCAACTTCTGGTTCCTCGAGGTCAACACGCGGCTCCAGGTGGAGCACGGCGTCACGGAGCTCGTCGCCGGCATCGACATCGTGCGCGAACAGTTCCGCATCGCGGCCGGGTGGCCGCTAAGCCCGGAGGTCGTCGCGGCAGGGGAGCGCGCTGCGACGCCGACGAGCCACGCGATCGAGGTGCGGATCGCGGCGGAGGATCCCGCGCGCGCATTCGCGCCCACCCCCGGGCGCGTTGGCAGGTGGGTGATGCCGTCAGGGCCCGGGGTCCGCGTGGACACGCACGTCGAGGCCGGCGACCGCGTGCCCGCGGACTATGACAACCTCATCGCGAAGCTGATGGTCCATGCGCACGACCGCGACGCCGCGATCGACCGGCTGCGTCGCGCGCTCGACGAGACGGAGATCGGCGGCGTCCAGACGACGCTGCCCTTCCACCGCGCCGTCGCGCGGAGTGACGCCTTCCGCGACGCGGTCCTCTCCACCGGCTGGGTGGAGGCCAACTGGGACGGCGTGACTGCCCACGCTGATGCGGCTCGCATGGCGCTGCTCGCGACAGGGCTCGCCGCGATCACCGACGAGGAGCGCCGGGTCGGTGCCGGACCGCGCGACGCCGCCGTCGCCGGCACGCCGGCACCATCGGCCGCGCCGCCCGGACGCAACGGCTGGCGAAGCGGCAGCAGGGGACAGGGGGTCGACCGATGGCCGAGCTGAACCACCCTGCGGATCCGCGGGCGGTACGGGTGCGCCTGGAGGCTGGGTCGCGGATCGGCGACGAGCCGGCGATCGAGGTCGCACCGGCGCCGGAGCCGCTGCACATGACGAACCCGTCGGTCGGGATGGGGCCCTTCGGCGGCCTGGCGATCGCGCCCGAGGACCACGGTGAGGTCGCTGTCTCTGCGCAAAGACAGGTCCTGGTGGATGGCGAGCCGACCACCGCAGGGCTGCGGTCCCTGGGTGCCGGGAGGTACCTGCTCGTGGATGGCCTGGTGCGCACGCGGGTGGTGCTGGAGCCCGACGCCCCGGCACCCGGGGGCACCCGGCGCCGGGAGGTGCTTGTCGACGGCTTCCGGTTCATGGTCGACGTCGAGTCGGAGCGGATCGCGGCGCTGCGCGAGCGGGCGACGTCCGGCCGCGGCACGTCGGCCCATGCGGGTCCGCTGCAGGTCAAGGCCATCATCCCCGGTAAGGTGGTGGCCGTGTCCGTCAAGGCCGGCGACGCCGTGGCCGCGGGCCAGCAGCTCCTGGTCGTGGAAGCCATGAAGATGCAGAACGAGCTGCGGGCGCCGCGTGACGGCACCATCGACCGCGTGGGCGTGACGGTGGGGGTCAACATCGAGATCGGCGACCTGCTCGTGGTGATCAGCTAGCGGAGGACCCGGTGAACGAGGAGGCGACGGTGCGCCACGGCGGTGGCGGTGACGGCGAGAGCGCCACGGACCCCGAGGTGGAACGCTGGCGGGCGACCACCCGGTCCAGGGCCGTCGGCGCCTCGGCGGAGCGCCGCGAGGCCTTCGTCACGACCTCCGAGATCCCCGTCGCGGACGTGTACACCCCGGCCGACGTCGCCGGCCTGGACCCGGCGACGGACCTCGGGCTCCCCGGCGAGTACCCGTTCACCCGCGGCGTCCAGGCCACGATGTACCGCTCGCGGTTCTGGACCATGCGCCAGTACGCGGGCTTCGCCACCGCCGCCGAGACCAACGAGCGGTTCCGGTATCTCCTCGAGCAGGGCCAGACCGGCCTGTCGGTCGCGTTCGACCTGCCGACCCAGATGGGCTACGACTCGGACGCGCCCGAGGCGGAAGGGGAGGTGGGCCGCGTCGGCGTCCCGGTCTCGTCGCTCGCCGACATGGAGACGCTGTTCGACGGCATCCCGCTGGGCACGGTCAGCACGTCGATGACGATCAACGCGACGGCGCCGATCCTCCTCGCCCTCTACGTGGCCGCCGCGGAGAGGCAGGGCGTCGAGCGCAACCAGGTCTCGGGCACGACGCAGAACGACATCCTCAAGGAGTACATCGCCCGCGGGACGTGGATCTACCCGCCGCGCGTGTCGATGCGCCTCGTCACGGACGTCTTCGAGTTTGCCTCGCGCGAGCTGCCGAAGTGGAACACGATCAGCATCTCCGGGTACCACATGCGCGAGGCCGGGGCGACCGCCGCCCAGGAGCTGGCCTTCACCCTCGCCGACGGAATCGCCTATGTCGACGCGGCGGTGGGCCGCGGGCTCGCCGTTGACGACTTCGCGCCGCGGCTCTCGTTCTTCTTCGCCGCCTGGTCCGAGCTGTTCGAGGAGGTTGCCAAGTTCCGGGCCGCCCGCCGGATGTGGGCCCGGATCATGAAGGAGCGCTTCGGGGCGAAGAACCCCAAGTCGATGATGTGCCGCTTCCACACGCAGACCGCCGGCTCATCGCTGACGGCCCAGTCCATCGACAACAACGTGGTCCGCACGACCCTCCAGGCGCTGGCCGCGGTCCTCGGCGGGACCCAGAGCCTCCATACCAACTCGCGGGACGAGGCGCTCGCGCTACCGACCGTCGAGTCCGCGCGGCTCGCGCTGCGCACCCAGCAGATCATCGCCCACGAGGCCGGCGTAACCGAGACCCCCGACCCCCTCGCGGGCTCCTGGTTCGTCGAGTCACTGACCGACGAGCTGGAGAAGGCCGCCACCGCCTATCTCGCCGAGATCGATGCGATGGGCGGAACCCTGTCGGCGATCGAGGGCGGCTTCCAGCAACGCCAGATCCAGGAGTCGGCATACCGCGTCCAGCGCGAGATCGAGCGTGCCGACCGGATCGTCGTCGGCGTCAACAAGTTCCGTGACGACGAGCCCGGCGCGCGCCCGCCCCTCCTGCGCATCGATCCCGAGGGAGAGCGGCGCCAGGTCGAGAGCCTCCGCCGCGTCCGTGCCGAGCGGGACCCTGCGGCGTGGGAGGCGGCCATGCGCCGGCTCGAGGACGAGGCCCGTGGCGAGGCCAACCTCCTGCCGTCCATCATCGAGGCCGTCGCGGCCTACGCCACGGTGGGGGAGATCGCGGACCGGCTCAGGTCGGTCTGGGGTGTCCACCGCGAGCTGATCACCATCTGAGCAAGGAGCCGGTCATGAGCGATCTCACGGGCGCCGCCGCTCGCGTCCCAGCCCACATCCGCGGCCTCGGAAAGATCCACCACGTTGCGGTGATCGTCCGCGACATCGACGCGGCGCTCGTGTTCTGGCGCGACATGCTCGGCCTCCCGGTCGAGCTGATCCTGCCCATCGAGCACGACCGCGTCACGATCGCGTTCCTTGCGGTGGGGGAGTCCAAGGTGGAGCTGGTCCAGCCCACCGACGACACGACCGGCGTTGCGCGCTTCCTGGCGAGCAAGGGCGAGGGCTTCCACCATGTCTGTTTCGAGGTCGACAACGTCTCCGAGACGCTGATGCGGCTGGAGATGGACGGGCTGGAGCTGATCGACACCGTCGCCCGCAAGGGGGCCGAGGGTCCGGTCGCGTTCATCCACCCGCGCTCGTGCCACGGTGTCCTCGTCGAGCTGATCGAGAAGCCCGGCGGACCGGCGTGGGCGGCGCTCGGGTACTGACCGGGGCTTGCGCCGGGCGTCACACGCCGCCGCGGCCGCGCCGCGGGACTGTCTTTGCGTACGGACAGTGGCGCCCGGATCGGGTGCGGGGCGGACCGTCCGCACGCTCCGCAAAGACAGCCTGACGCATCAGCGGAGGAGTCGGCGCACCGCTCGCCGCACGACCGCCAGGGCCGCAATCGACAGCCCGAGCGCCAGCGCCTGCCGCCACACCCAGCCCGAGCCGCCCGGGTCGTCCGGGCCGGGCAGGAGCGGGCCGTCGTCCGGGTCGATGCGCAGCATCGGCACCCACGCCATCTCGGCGCACAGCGCGTCCGGGGTGGAGCGCCATGGGTTGACGCCGGCCGCGAGCGACGGCCCGGCGGTCGAGCGCATCAGGGCCGGCAGGATCCGCCGCCGCACGGCCGGCGCGCGGACCTCGGTCACCGTCCCGCTGAGGGTCCGGCCGGGCAGCACCGCCTCGACCCGCGGGTCGGCGAGGAGGTTGCGATACCACTCGGTGCGCGGCCCGAACCCGGCGACCACCCAGATCGCGCCCTCGGCCACGATGTAGTTGAGGGGGGTCTCCCGGATGAGGCCGCTCTTCCTGCCTCGGATCCGCACCAGGGCCATGGCGCCGCCGACCGGGGTCGAGAGCCAGGCGCCGAGGCCTGCCCGGGTCACCGGGATCATCAGGTACCGGTTGAGGACCTGGAAGAAGCGGGCGGCCGGCGCGATGGGGTCGTCGGCGCGTGCGCCGGCGGGCGGCTCGGCGAGGGCGATGTCGGGACGGTCCAGGGGTGCGGCGGTGGCTGTCATGCCCTGCATGATCCGGGCCGTCGCCGGCACCCGCGAGGGCCGGTTCGCGCGCGGGGAGGGGCGCTCCGGCCTAGAACGCCCAGGCGAAGACGACGTCGCGGGCGCCGGTCGCGGCCCGCGAGAACGCCACGATGCGTCCGGCGAGATCCCGGATCCAGGGCTTCTCCTCGCGCGGCAGGAGCCCGAGCTCCTCCTCGAGCAGCTCGATCCAGCGCCCGGCCAGGGCCCCGAGCTGGTCGTCCCCGAGCGACGCCACGGCCTCGATCCAGTCGGGGTCCACGCGGTCGACGATCCGCTCCGTGGAGTCGGAGACGCCCTCGAGGTCGGTCCGGGCGTCCAGGAAGTCACGCAGATCCTCGTTGTCGCTCACCGAGCGCACGGCCTCGCTGAACAGGTCGAGCCACGTGGGATCCAGGCCTCCGCCGAGCGGCAGGTGCGCGACGAAGCGGTCGGGATCGCCGAACGCCGCAGCGTCGTCGACGGACAGCGCGAGGACGATGTCGCGTGCGTCACCCGCGACGAGGTCCATGAGACTGCTCATAGGCGCCTGGGCGCCGCTCCTCCTTCCGATGGCCGCCGGGGCTCCCGCGGCGGCTCTCGCGCCAGTCTAGCGGGTGCGTCAGCCGCCCTCGCGGGCGATCTCCGATGCGTAGAAGATCATGTCCAGGTCGCCCGGCGAGCGCCCGATCGCGGTCAGCAGCGAGGCCGCCTCCGACCGGTGCTGGGTCCCGTGGTTGGCGAGGTGGGCGAGCATCTGCCAGAACGGCACGTTCTCGTCGCGCTGCTCCAGCCACGCGTCGTCCAGGGTGGCGAGCCACGCCGCGAGGGCGTCCCACTCGGTCGCCCAGGCCCCGGCGAGCGCAGCGGGCGTGGGGAGGGGCTCCCGCTCGGGGCGAGCACGGCCGGCCGCCTCGTCGTCACCGCCGAGGCCCAGACGCCAGCGCTGGTGGGAGCCGAGCTGGTGGACCAGGATGGCGCCGAGGCCACGGTCGCCCACGACCCCGGTGGTGCCCCAGGTCTCCTTGGAGACGCCGTCGATGACGGTCAGGATCCGCCGGGTGGCCCAGCGGTCGTAGCCGAGGAGGTAGCGGATGTCGTCGAGGCGCACGATCAGCCCCGGTAACCCGCCTCGCGGAGGAGCGCCGGCAGCTCGGTTGGGGAACCGGCGACCCGGAAGCCCGCGGCCTCGAGCGCCGTGACCTTGGAGGCTGCGGTGCCCTTCCCGCCGGAGATGATCGCGCCGGCGTGACCCATGCGCTTGCCCTCGGGCGCGGTGCGTCCGGCGATGAACGCCACCCTGGGCACGTCCGCCATGTGCACGGCCGCCCAGGCCGCCGCCTCTTCCTCGGCCGTCCCGCCGATCTCACCGATCAGCACGAGCGCCTCGGTATCGGGATCCTCGGCGAACAGCTTGAGCACGTCGATGTGCTGTGTGCCGATCACCGGGTCGCCGCCGATGCCGACACAGGTCGACTGGCCGAGACCCGCGTCCGTCATCGCCTGGACCGCCTCGTACGTGAGCGTGCCCGAGCGGGACACGACGCCGACGCGGCCCTCGCGGGGGATGGAGCCCGGGATGAAGCCGACCTTCGCACTGCCGGGGGAGGTGGCGCCCGGGCAGTTGGGCCCGATCAGGCGCGCGCCCGCGAGCCGGACCTCCTCGACGACCGGGATCATGTCCAGCGCCGGGATGCCCTCGGTGATGCAGAAGATCGTCCTGATGCCGGCGGCCACGCTCTCGAGCACCGCGTCCGGGGCGCCGCCCGCGGGGACGAAGATGCACGACGTGTTGGCGCCGGTCTCCCGGACCGCGTCGGCCACCGTATTGAACACCGGCACCTTGCCGTCGAGCGCCATCCGGCCGCCCTTGCCCGGCGTGACGCCGGCGACGAGCGGGGTGCCGTACTCGAGCATCGCCCGGCTGTGGAACTCGCCCTCGCGCCCCGTGATGCCCTGGACCACAAGGCGGGTGTCGCGCCCGATGAGGATGCTCACGCCGCCGCTCCCTTCGCCGCCGCGACCGCCTTGGCCGCCGCCTCGTCCAGGCTGGCCGCGGTCACGAACCGCGCCGCCTCCAGCAGCTCCGCGGCCTCCGCCGCGTTGGTGCCCACGATCCGGACCACCATCGGGACGTCGCGCACCTGCTGGGCGCGCGCCTCGATCAGGCCCTTGGCCACCTCGTCGCCGCGGGTGATGCCGCCGAAGATGTTGACCAGGATCGCCTTGACGTTCGGATCC
Source organism: Chloroflexota bacterium (assembly GCA_031404615.1). Lineage (GTDB taxonomy): Bacteria > Chloroflexota > Limnocylindria > Limnocylindrales > CSP1-4 > CAIXZV01. The sequence continues at coordinate 2,555 of JANNHX010000085.1, read as the reverse complement.
TCGAGGATCAGCCGCATCGCGGCCGCGACACGGTCGGACTTTGCGCCACCGCCGATGTCGAGGAAGTTGGCCGGCTGCCCGCCGGCACGGTTCACCAGGTCCATCGTCGTCATCGCGAGCCCGGCGCCGTTGACCATGCAGCCGATGTCGCCCTCGAGCTTGATGAACGTGAGGTCGTAGCGCCGCGCCTCGACGTCCGTCGGGTCCTCCGCGTCCATGTCCCGGAACTCCTCGAGCTGCGGGTGGCGGGGGAGCGCCGAGTCGTCCAGCGTGATCTTCGCGTCCAGGCAGACCAGCCGCTCGACCGGGGTGCCGTCCGCGTTGTGCTCGCGGATGACCGCGAGCGGGTTGATCTCGACGAGGTCCGCGTCGTAGGCCAGCATCGTCTTGAGCAGGCCCTTCGCGATCGCCGCGCCGGCCTTCCAGTGGGCCCCGAAGCCGATCTTGAAGGCGAGCTCGCGGGCGGCGTAGTCCGGCATGCCCAGGAGTGGGTCGGTGTGCTGGTAGACGATCGCGCCGGGGTTGTCCACGGCGACCTGCTCGATCTCGACCCCACCCTCGGCGGAGCCGATGAACATCAGCCGCTTGGTCGCGCGGTCCAGCAGGACCGAGAGGTAGTACTCCTTGACGATCTCGGCGGCGGGACCGACGAGCACGCGCCGGACGGGGAGGCCCTTGATCTCCAGCGCCAGGATCTGCGCCGCGACGTCCTCGGCCTCGTCCGCGTTGGCGGCGAGCTTGACGCCGCCGGCCTTGCCGCGGCCGCCCACGAGGACCTGGGCCTTGATCACGACCTTGCCGGTTGCGTTGCCGGGATCGGCGAGGAACCGCACGGCGGCGGCCCGGGCCTGTGACGGGGTACGGGCGACCTCCCAGGCCGGGACGGGGAGCCCCTGGGCGACAAGCAGCGACTTCGCGTCGGCTTCGTGGATCTTCACGCGACGGGCGGGACCTCCGGGCGAGCGGGACCTGGGCGGAGACCGATCATAGCCGCGCCCTGCCCGGTCCGGGCATGAAAACGCGCCGGCGGGAGGTCCGCCGGCGCGTGGATGGGTCGTGGTGCTCGGGAGCGGCCGGCGATCAGCTGGGGATCTCCATCACGTCGGCGGGCACCTCGATCTTGACATCCGGGGAGTTCACGGCGGTCACGTCGACCGAGGTCGTGAACGAGCCCGCCTCGCCCGTCTCGGTCTTGCCGGTGGCGGTCATGACCGCCGAGACCACAAAGCCTCCGGCCTTGGCGATCCAGACGTCGGTCGCCCACGTGGCGTCCGGGAGGCCGAAGATGCTGCTTGCGCCGGCACCGGGCTCCACCGTCGAGTTGAAGTGCTCGCTCGCGATCCCGTTCTTGTCCTCGTCGCCGACCTTGGTCAGGCCCTCCATGCTGGAGTAGCCGCTCAGCATCTTGTCGGGCTTGAACGAGTCGACGGCGTTCTGGGCGTCGTCGGCCGGCGTGGACATCCATGTGTCGCCGAACGACGTGTAGGCGGTGTCGCCGATGATCCGATAGCCGATCGTGCTATCGCTGGTGCCGTCGGAGAGCGTCATGACGACGTCCGCGGCCTCGGTCGGCCTGAGGACGACCGTGCCCTCCATCGAGATGCTGCCGCCCGACTTGACGAGGCCCATCATCCCGTCGGCCGCACCCTCGGACTTCATCACGATCTTGAACGAGTAGTTGTCGAGGTTGTCCAGCGAGGCGGCCGCGCCACCCAGGTTGATGCCGCCGCTCGCGGCCGGCGCTCCGGTGGCGGCCGCGCCGTCCGTTGCCGCCGGAGCGTCCGTTGCGCCGGGTGCGGCCGTGGCGCCGGACCCCCCGGCCTCGTCAGGGGCATCTGATTCCTGATCGACGGCCGCGCCCATGGCCGGATGGCCCCTCGACGGACGACCTCCGGCCTGCGGGAATGGGGGGCGCCTTGGGATCCCCGCGGGCCGAAGGGCGTGGCTAGAATGGCTCCATGCCCCATCGAGTCACCCTCATCCCCGGCGACGGCATCGGTCCCGAGCTGGCGGAGGCCACCCGCCGTGTCCTTGACGCCTCCGGCGTCGCCTTCGACTGGGAAGTCCAGGATGCCGGTGAAGGCGTCATGGCCCAGTACGGGACCCCGCTCCCGGACCACGTGCTGGAGTCGATCCGCCGCAACAAGGTGGCCCTCAAGGGCCCCATCACCACCCCGGTCGGCTCCGGCTTCCGCAGCGTCAACGTGACCCTGCGCCAGGTCCTGGGCCTGTACGCGAACCTTCGCCCCGCCCGCTCCATCAAGGGCCTCGAGACGCGCTACCAGGACGTGGACCTCGTCATCGTCCGGGAGAACACCGAGGACCTGTACGCGGGCATCGAGCACATGGTCGGCCCGGATGCGGCCGAGAGCATCAAGATCATCACCCGTGCCGCTTCCGAGCGGATCGCCCGCTTCGCGTTCGAGTACGCGGTCACCAACGGCCGCCACAAGGTCACCGCGGTCCACAAGGCCAACATCATGAAGCTGTCGGACGGCCTGTTCCTGGAGAGCTGCCGGACGGTCGCCGCGGACTACGACGGGCGGATCGAGTTC
>JANNHX010000084.1:0-10405 GCA_031404615.1 Chloroflexota bacterium | reverse complement strand
CGCGTTGGTGAGCGGCCCGACGCCGCCCGGGACGGGGGTGATGGCCGAGGCGACTCGGCTGGCACTCGCAAAGTCCACGTCGCCGACGAGCTTCCCGTCCACGACGTTGATGCCGACGTCCACGACGACGGCCCCGGCTTTCAGCATGTCGCCGGTCACGAAGTTGGCGCGGCCGATCGCGACGACCACGATGTCGGCCGAGCGGATGATCCCGGCGAGGTCCTCGGTCTTGCTGTGGCAGATCGTGACCGTCGCGTTCTCGCGGACGAGCAGGAGCGCGGCGGGTTTGCCGATGACGTTGGACCGCCCGACGACAACCGCGTGCTTGCCGCTGATCTGGATCCCAGACTGCTTGAGGATCTCGATGCTGGCGTGGGCGGTGGCCGGCAGGAACCCGTCGTAGCCCAGGGTCAGGAGGCCCGCGTTGAGCGGGTGGATGCCGTCGATGTCGCGGAGCGGGTCCAGAACATCGATCACCGCCCGCAGCCCGATCCCCTTGGGGAGTGGCATCTGGGTGATGATCCCGGCCACGTGCGGGTCCGCCTGGAGCTCGCGCAGCGCGCCGCCGATGTCGCCCTCGTCGGCATCCGCCGGCAGCTCGACCAGGCGATCCTCGATGCCCACCAGGCGGCAGCCGTCGAGGATCTTGTGCAGGTAGACCGCCGATGGCGCGTCCTTGCCGACCACGACGACCGCGAGCGCGGGCGTGTAGCCGAACTCCTCGCGGAACGCGGTGACGTCGGCGGCGACCTGCTCGCGGATGGCGCTACCGATGGGGCCGCCGCGAAGGAGGCGGGGGCCCTCGTCCGTGAGCATCGTCATGCGGGGGTCTCGGGGAGCGGGTCCCTCGCCTCCCCCTTGCGCACCAGCTCGCGCGTCTGCGCCGCCAGCCGCTCCACCGTGTCCGCGATGGCCTCGGTCCGCTCGTAGAGCGAGCGGGCCCTGGTCTCGTCGCCGAGCGACGGCAGGTTGATGAACACGTTCGCGGCGGCCGCGCGGCACGCGGCAACCGACATGAGCGCCGCGACCTCGAGGTCGCTGGACGCGTTCTTGTTGCTGCGGCCGGCCAGCCGCTCCGCCAGCGTGACGATCTCGAGGGTGGCCTCGACGGTCTTGAGCGGCGAGAGCGTCGCCGCCAGGGCCGCCTCCTGGATCGCGGCGGTCCGCGCGGCCTTCTCCTCGTCGGTCTCGCGCGGGAGCTTCATCGCGGCGCCGTAGCCCGCGAATGCCTCCGCGTCCTCGTCCGAGAGGGCCAGCATGCGGTCCTGCAGCTCCGTTGCGGCCGGGATCGTCCGGTCCAGCAGGGCGGCGTGCTCCGCGTACTTGGGGCGTCCGACCGACAGGTTCGCGACCATCACGACCAGCGCAGCGCCAAGGCTGCCGGCGATCGCGGCGGCCGCGCCGCCACCGGGGACGGGCTCGCCCGAGGCGAGCGCATCGACAAACTGGGCGACCGTCAGGTCGCGAAAGCGGGTGCTCGTATCCACCGCGCGATTGTAAAGACCAGCCCAAGGCCCACATCGGGCCGGTGCGGCCCGCGCAGTCGGGACCATCGGCCTGTCGACACGTGCTCGTGGGGACGTCCGGCATCTTTCAGCCGCTTGGCGCGTCGTGGCATGCTGCGCTGCACCAGTGGTCCGGGAGGGATCGTGCAGCGGACCGAACACGCACAGGACGGGCGGGCGACCGCCACGGACCGCGACCGGCTCGAACGGGCGCGGAGCGGTGACGCCGCGGCCTACGACGCCATCGTCGCCGCGCGCCTTCCGGCCGCCTACCGGCTGGCCCGCGCGATCCTCGGCTCCGACGGCGATGCGGACGACGCCGCGAGCTGCGCGCTCATCGCGGCCTGGCACGAGCTGCCCCGCCTCGACGACCTGGAGCGGTTCGACGACTGGCTGGACCGGATCGTCATCAGCGAGTGTCGGATGCGGCTCGGCGCGGCCGGGTCCGACGGGTCCACGGCCGCGGTGCCCGCGGACCTTGCCGAGCGGACGATGCGGTCCGTGCGCGAGCGGCCACGCGCGGCGCGGACCCGGGGCAGGCGGCGCGCGGCGCTGGCGGGCCTCGCGCTGGCCGTCCCGGTGCTGGTGGTCGCGCTGCTCGTCATCGGCGGGGTCGGGGGATTCGGGGGGCTCGGTGGCACCCTGCGCGAGCCAGCCACGGCATCGCCGTCCACGGCGGGTCCCGGGATCGGGGGCACGCCGGCCGATTCTCCAGCGCCATCGGGAGGGACGCCGCCCTCGAGCGGTGGATCGGGGGCTCCGGGCGAGGTCGAGGGCCTCGCGCGGGACACGCTCGCGGTCGTCACGCTCGCCGGCGACAACCTTCGGGTCCGCAGGGCGCCTGGGGTCGGGGACCCGGCGACCCGGCTCAAGCCCGTGCTTCCGGCCGGGACGCGGATGCTCATCATCGACGGGCCGGTGTCGGTCGACGGCCTGGACTGGTACGAGGTCCAGACCGACGGCGAGCTGATCGACCTGTTCGGGTGGGTGGCCTCAGGCGACAACGGCGACGAGTGGATCCAGCCGGCGGCACCGCGCTGCTGGGGCGAGCTCGGCGCCGGGACCGTCGCGGGCCTTGACCGGATCGACTTCCTCGTCTGTTACGGCCGCACGGAGGTCAAGGTCCAGGCCCGGGCGGCCGGCCTGTGGGACGTCCGAGCGCCCGACGGGGAGTGTGGCTGGATTCGGACCAAGGGCGACTGCGACGCGGACAACGCGTGGCTCCTGCTGCCCGCGGCGCCGGTGACGGTCGTCACGGGCCCCGGCACGGAACACAGGGTGACCCTCGCGATGCCACCCGACCTCTCGGAGGCCCTCGTCAAGCTGCCGCGACAGTCCACGCTGCTGTTGACCGTCTCGATGGACGCGCCCGAGGCCATGGCGTGCCGGGCAAGGGACGTGGAGACCGGAGCGGCGCTGATCCCCGACGACCAGGCGATCACCGTGTGCCGTCTGCAGTTCGTCGTCCAGGAGGTCGCGTTCCGCGACCCGGCCGTCGCCCCGTCTCCGGAGGTTCCATTCAACTAGCGCGGGGCGTGGCCCGCGGGGCGAGCGACAGTTGACGCCCGCCCCGCAGCCGACCCCACAGGGAGTCGACGGGGAGGAGCCGCGACTCCCGTCTGAAACGGGGGCTCAGGCGGCCGCGTCGAGCCCGTCGATCGTCCAGCGGCGCGAGCGGTGCTGGTAGGTGAGGGCCAGCCGCATCGAGGGCGTGTCGACCTCGAACAGGGTGCGCGGCCCGGTGATGGCCGGGTAGGCGCGGACCTCGTCCCGGACGGACACGAGGCGGGTGACGGGGAGGCGCTCGGTGCCCCACGTGATCTCGCGGGGGACACCCCTGAGCCAGTCGGTGCGGACCTGGACGGTGACCGGTGCGACGCGAACCATCGCCATGGTGGTGATCTCCTTCACGCTCGGCGGGATCGTCGCCACCGGGGGCATTCCGGATGCGAACGCTTGTTCGTTTCAACGCCACCCTAGACCGAACAGGTGTTCGATGTCAAGCGTCGTGAGCGAAGCATCGCGCCGGCCGTGACAGGTTGCGTGTCACGGCCAGCGGGGCCGCCGCCCGCGGCTCGGGTGCCAGCCAGACGGGCGTCTCGCCCGGCCCCGAGCCCCTCGACCTACGCCTCGTCGTCGGGCAGCGGGTCGATCCCGTCGTCGTCGGACGGCTCGGGGCCGGCCGCGGGGTCGGCGCGGCGGCGCCCCGTCGGCGCCCCGGGGACGCCGAGCCGACCCTCCACCGCGCTGTTCGGATCACGCTCGAAGACGGTCGGCACGTTGGCCCGGACGAGTCGGCCGCGGGTCACCATCCGCTCGCCGTACTTGCGCCGGATCGTGTCCATCGCCTCGGCCGCCTGGTGCCGCTTCGGATCCTCGGCCGCGCCGAACAGCGCGAGCTGCTCCCGGTCCCGGAAGTTCGACGCCGTCACCCCCACCAGCCGGATCCGCTGGCCGTGCATCTCGCGCCGGAGCAGGACGAGGGCCGCCTCGTAGATCGGCTCGGTCAGGTCGGCCGGGAGGTCCAGCGTCGTCTGACGCGAGATGGTCGTGAACGACGAATCGCGAAGCTTGAGCGTGATCGTCGCGGCCTTGAGCCCCGCCGCGCGCAACCGCCACGCGACCCCGTCGCACATGCCCAGCAGCGTCCGCTCCACCACCTCGGCCGAGGCCGTGTCGTGCCCGAACGTGTGCTCGTGCCCGATCGACTTCGCCGGCTCCCCCGTCGCGACCCGGTCGGCGTCGATCCCGTGCGCCCGTTCGATGAGCGCCGCGCCGTGCTTGCCGAACCGCCGCTCGAGCACGTCGGGCGGCAGCGCCGCGAGGTCCCCGATCGTCACCACCCCGAACTCCCGCAGGACCGCGGCCGTCTTCTCGCCCACGCCCCACAGCCGCGAGATCGGCAGCGGCGCCAGGAACGCGGCCTCCTCGCCCGGCAGCACCACCACGAGACCGTCCGGCTTGCGCAGGTCCGAGCCGATCTTCGCGACCAGCTTCGTCGCCGCCACGCCCACCGAGGCGGTCAGCTCCACCTCATCGCGCACGGTGGCCTTGATCGTCCGGGCGATCGTCTCGCCGTCGCCGAACAGCGCCCGCGACCCCGTCACGTCGAGGAACGCCTCGTCGATGGAGATCGGCTGCACCTGGTCCGTGAACCGCCGGAGGATCGCCATGACCTCGCGGCTCGCCGCCTGGTACTTGCGCCCGTCGACGGGCAGGTAAACGCCGTTCGGACACAGGCGCAGGGCCGTCCGCAAGGGCATCGCGGAGTGCACCCCGAACGCCCGGGCCTCGTAGCTCGCCGCCGAGACCACGCCACGCTGCGTCGGGTCACTGCCACCGACGATCACCGGGCGTCCGCGCAGCTCCGGCCGGTCGCGCTGCTCCACCGCGGCGAAGAACGCATCGAGGTCGACGTGCAGGATGGTACGGATCACGTTCGCTATGATCGCCGCGCTGGGGCTCGTACCGCCACCGTGCCGGCGTATCGGGAGGACCGAGGTGGACTCGACGAAGGAGGACGCCGACTCGCGCGGGTCGGGTCGGACCCCCGCGGAGGATGCCGGTGACGCCTTCGGGCCTCGCGATCCGGACACGCAGGTCGACCGGCTGCTGATCCCGGTCCTGCTGTTCGTCGTCGCAGCGGCTGTCTACACCTGGATCAACAACGGGCGGGTCGCCAACCTCGGCTACTTCGTCCCGCTCGCCGACGCGTTCCTCCACGGCAGCCTCGGCCTCGCGAACGCGCCGTCCTGGCTCAACGAGGTCGTCCCGGCAGGGAACCTCTCGTACGTCGTCTACCCGCCCGCACCCGCGCTGCTGGTCCTCCCGATCGTCGCTGTCTTCGGGCCCGAGGTGAACCAGGCCTGGCCATCCATCGGCTTTGGGGCCCTCAACGTCGCCATCGTCGCGCTGATCCTGCGGCGGATGGGCGTCGGACGGGGGCCGCGCGTGATCCTCGCCCTGGTGTTCGCCTTCGGCACGATCACCTGGTACTCGGCGCAGGCCGGATCGTCGTGGCATTTCGCCCACGTGACGGCGACGCTGTTCATGCTGACGGCGATCTGGCTCTGCCAGCGGGACGCTTCGCCCGCGCTCATCGGGCTCGCCTTCGCGGCCGCGTTCATGGCGCGCCTCCCAGTGGCCATGGCCGCCCCGTTCTTCGTCGCCTACTTCATCGACCGCAGCCTGCGTGAGGCCGCGGACGACCCGACGCCGTTCGGCTGGCTCGGGCCAGACCGTCCGAGGGCCTGGAGGACGCGCCCGAACCTCGTCGCGGTGATGCGGCTCGCGTGGCCCGCGGCCCTGGAGGTCGGCCTGGTGCTCATCGCGTACCTGATCTACAACGAGGCGCGGTTCGGCAGCCCGTGGGAGAACGGCTACGCCCTGATCCCGGGCCTGCTCCAGGAGGCGCAGTACCAGCACGGCTTCTTCAGCGTCGTCAACATTCCCAGGATCCTGTACGCGATGACCCTGACCGCGCCCGTCCAGGTGGGCGACTTCCCCTGGATCCAGTCCCGGCATCTCGGCGGCCTGAGCATCGTCCTGACCACCCCTCTTCTCCTGTGGGCCCTCAGGGCGCGCCGGCCGGACTGGCTCGGCGTCGGGGCCTGGGCGTCAGTCCTGCTGATCCTGATCCCGATCCTCACCCATGCGGACCCCGGTGGCATGCAGTTCGGGTTCCGGTATGCCCAGGACCTGTACCCGATGCTGCTGCTGCTCACCGTGCGCGGGCTGGGCGGCCGGATCTCCACCGAGGCCTGGATCGCAATCGCCATTGGGGGCCTCGTCAACCTGTGGGGCATGGGATCCACGTACTACGACTGGTGGGCGTGAGCGGACCGCGCGATCCGCGCCCGGGGGCCACGGGCGACGCGGGCTGGATCCGCATCGCCGCTGACCGCCGTGCCCAGGTCCTCGCCGTGTTCGGCGGGGCGCTCCTGCTCCGCCTGGTCCTCGCGCTGGTCATCCTCCCGGATTCGGGGCACCGCTCGGACCTCGCGATCATGGCCCAGTGGGCGAACGAGCTTGCGCACAACGGTCCGGGCGACTTCTACCGGCCGGACTCCGGCTACTTCGCCGACTACCCGCCGGCCTACCTCTATGTGCTGTGGGCCATCGGGTCCGCGGGCTCCTGGCTCAGCGCCGGCGCTGAGCCGAGCTACTCGGCCTTCGTGCTCAAGCTGCCGTACATCCTCGCCGACCTCGTCGCCGCCTGGTTCCTCCTCCTGCTCGTCCGCCGGGTCGTCGGGCCACAGGCGGGCGTGTGGGCCGCGGCGCTGTTCCTGTTCAACCCCGCGATCGTGCTCATCTCCACGATCTGGGGCCAGAACGATCCGGTCGCTACCGCTGCCGTCCTTGCCTCGGCGTGGCTCCTCGCTACCAACCGCCTGGAGTGGGCCACCGCGGCCGCCTGCCTCGCCACGCTCGTCAAGTTCCAGTACGGCTTCATGCTGCCGATCGTCGGCATCGTGCTCGTCCGGCACGAGCTCCTCGGCTCGACCGATCGTGCCGCGGGATGGTGGCGGGTCATCCGCGCCGGAACCGCCGGGCTGCTCGCGACGGTGCTGATCTGCCTGCCGTTCGGGCTGCTTCCGATCGCCCCCGGCGACCCAGCCCACAGCCTGGCCTCCCGGTTCATGGCCGCAAACGCCGCGTTCCCGGGCGTCACCCAGAATGCGTTCAACCTCTGGATGAACCCGTTCACGGACGTCATCCTCATGGGCGCGAGCGGCCTCACCGAGGGCCACGTCGTCGATGACACCGTGGCGATCATCACGTTCGGAAGCCTGGGCCTGAGCGCCCAGTGGCTCGGCAACATCCTGTTCCTTGGGGCGACGGGGCTCGCGCTCCTCGTGATGCGGCGCCGTGTCGATGCCCTGGCCGTGTGCTTCGTTGGGCTGACGATCGCCGTCGCGTTCTTTGCCCTTCCCACCCGGATCCACGAGCGGTACCTCTACCCCGCCGTCGCGCTCGCCATCCCGTTCCTGTGGACGAGGGCCCGGTCCTGGCGGCTGGCCTTCGTCGGCGTGTCGGCCGTCCTGTTCCTCGACGCGTACTGGGTCTACACCCTGCCGATCGGCAACGTCGGACCCGGGCGTGGCCTGCTCGCCGACACCGTGTACTCGCCGGTCGCGATCTACCTGACCTCCCTCGTGACCACCGCAATCCTCGCCTGGCTGCTGTGGCAGACCCGCCGGCCGGACCGGATCCCGGCCGGTCTCGACCTGGTCGACCGGGGTCGCGCCGAAGCCGTGTCTCAAGCCCGAGCCGCACCGGCGGAGGAGGCCGCACCGGCGGAGGAGGCCGCACCATCGGGCGACATCCGGCCTCCCGTCGCCGGGCGTTCGGGCGGGTCCGGCCGTGCCCACCGGACCCGATCGGCCCGATGGTCCACCGTGGTCGTGACCGCGGTCGCGCTCGGTGCCCTCGCCATGGTCGCTGCAATCTGGGCGGCGCGGATCCTCGAGACGCCCGGGCAGTGGCTCTGGAACCCCGACATGCCCAAGATCGACTATCCGCTCGCGGTGTTCGCCAACGAGGCCCTCACGAGCGGACACCTGCCGCTCTGGAACGACCGGCTGGGACTCGGGTACCCCCTCTACGCCGAGGGCCAGGTCGCCGCCTTCTATCCGCCCTCGTGGCTGATCTTAAGGCTGGCGCCCATCACGGCCCTCGACGTCTACCGGGTGCTCCATCTCGCCTTCGCGGGCCTTGGCGCCGGGCTCCTCGTCCTGCGCCTTCGGGGCTCGCGCCCGGGCGCGGTCATCGCCGTGCTCGTGGCGGTGCTCGGCGGCGGGATCGTGGCCAAGCTCGAGTGGCACAACGTCGTCGCCGCCTACGCCTGGCTGCCGTGGGTGCTGCTCCCGCTCATCCGGAGGCCACGCCCGACGCGGGCCGGACTCGTCGCCGCCGGGATCCTGTTCGGGATCCAGGCCCTGGCCGGCCACCCCAACACGTGGCTGCTGACCGGGATCACGGTTGCGGTGGTGCTGATGGCCGGCCGGGACGGTACGCGGGCGGGGGTGCGCCGCGCCCTCGGCGTCGGGCTGCTGGGCGCGGCGCTCGGGGCCGTCCAGCTGGTCCCGACCGCGCTGCTCACGACGATCTCCGTCCGCACCACCGCGCTCTCGCCCACCGACCTGTTTGCGTCGGCCGCCACGCCATTCGACATCCTGGCCTTCGGGTTCCAGGGCGCGTTCGCCGGGATCAAGCATGGCTCGTGGGACATCTACTCCGTCTGGTATCCGGACGGGACGTTCGCCCTGCTCGAGACCGCCGCCTACATCGGCCTGCCTGCGCTGGGCCTGGCGATCGGAGGGTCGCGCCTCCGGCGCTCGCGGCCACTGCTGATCGCCATCGTCGTGCTCATCGCCATCCCCATCGTCGAGGCGTTCCGCCCCGAGATCCTCATGTCCATCCCGTTCCTCAACGGCATGCGCTCACCCGTACGGGCCTACCTGCCGGCGAGCATGCTGCTCGGCGTCCTCGCCGGGATGGCTGTCGGCAGGATCCCGAGGCTGGGAATGCGGCCGCGGCTTGTCGGCATCGGGGTCGCGGTGCCGGTCGCCGCCTACGCGCTCACGCTCGGCGCGGCCATGGTCGCGCCCGACGCCTTCAACGCCGTCGCGCACGCATTCACCGCCTTCGGAAGCCCCGAGGATGTCGCGAAGAAGCACAGTCTCGTCCTCGCGGCGCTGCGGGCTCCGTGGCCGTTGCTCGTGGAGCTTGCCGCGGGAGCGGGCATCGTGGTCCTGGCACTCGTCGCCCACCGGGGCACCGGGGTCCGCCGGGCCGTCGCGCCCGTCGCGGTGGGTCTCGTCGCCGTGCCCCTGCTCCTGTTCGGGCCGACACCCAACGACAGCGCCGCGCTCGCCTCATTCACCAGCAGGGACTCCGACTTCGTGCGGGCGGCCCGGGCGGCCAACCCGCACCGGATGCTGACGATCAGCCCGCCGGGCTGGTACTCCGGCATGCCGGACCAGCTGGCGGCGGCGGACTTGCCGGACCTGCGCATGTTCTCGTCGCTCAACCTGCTCGCAGTCGACGCCGTGGCGGTGGCAGCCGCGAAGGACGAGCCGGCCGCGGCGTCGCTGCGCCGGGCGCTCGGAGTCGACGTCGTCGTCACGTTCGATGCTCCCTGCCCCGGGACCCAGGTGACCACGTCGGACCCGGAGAAGGCCGTGATCTGTCGCGACGAGGCAGCCCTGCGGCCGCCGTACTGGATCCCGCTCGCCGCGGCGGCCGCAGGGCCGGCGCCGGCGAGCCCGCTGAAGCCGCGCGAGGCCACGATGGACCTGGCGGCCGTGCTGGTGGCGGCCGTGCCCCTGGAGGTCGCCGCCCGGGACACCCAGGGCCTCCTGGGGACGGTGACGGCGCCCGCGGACGGCTGGGTCTGGATCGACCGGGCATGGTGGCCCGGCTGGGTCACCAGCGTCGACGGGCAGCGGGCGGAGACGCTCCAGGCGCTCGGCGGGCAGCTGGTGCCCGTCTCCGCCGGTACCCACGAGGTGTCCCAGTCACTCGTGCCATGGGACGCAATGGCGGGGCTGGCCGTAGGCGCCATCGCCCTTGCGATCGCGGCCGCGTGGGCGTCCCGCGGGCGCTCGAAGACCCCCGGACAAGCAGCTCGCCCGGACCACGAGGGACCGGGCGAGGGATAGGCTCGGGTATGCGGGCGCGTGGCCCGACGTGGGTCAGCCCTTGGGCTCGACGACGATGGTCACTTCGGGCGTCATGCCCGAGTACACCCGGATCGCGACCTTGTAGGTGCCCAGCGACTTGATCGGCTGGTCGAGCTCGATCTTGTGCTTGTCCACCGCGATGCCGCGCCGGCCGAGGGCCTCCGCGATGTCCTGGGTGTTGATGGAGCCGTAGAGCTTGCCGCCCTCGCCCACCTT
>JANNHX010000083.1:0-6397 GCA_031404615.1 Chloroflexota bacterium | reverse complement strand
GGAGCTCGGCCTCGGCGGAGCGGAGTCGGGCGTAGGCCGCCGCCAGGGGGTCGGGGACCGCGTCGAACGCCACCACGGCATCGCGCCAGGCATCGGCATCCGGGCTTCCGCCCGCTCGCGCCAGCTCTCCCCGCGCGAGCGCGATCCAGCCGCGGCCGCTTGTGGTGGTCACGCGTGGGGCCAGCCGATCGAGCCGCGCGCGGAGGCCCGCGACCAGCCTGTCCAGGTGAGCCGCCGACGCCCCGGGCCGCCGCGCCCGTGCCGTCTCGGCCATGTCCGCCGCGGCACGGAGGCCGAGTGCCGTGAGTGGAGCGCACCAAAGGATCTCGTCCAGGCCGTGATGGGCGGCGAGGCCGGCCTCTGCCTCGGCCGCGGCCTCGTCGGGGCGGTCGGCCCAGGCGAGCGCCTCGGAAGCCACGGCCGCCACGTACGCGGCGACGTCGGGATCCTGCGCGGTGAGGTTGACCTCGGCCCGGCGCCGCATCGTCTCGGCGACGTCGCCCCGGATCCCGGCCAGCCGGCCCCGCACGGTCGAGAGGTAGACCGTCCCGCGACCTCGCGGATCGAGAGCCAGCCCCGACCCGACGGCCGTGTCCGCCTCGTCGACGCGGCCGAGCCGCGCAAGGATGTCGCCGAGCAGCGCCGCGAGGTCCTGGCCGAACCGGCGCTCCAGCCCGGCCTCTCGCGCGGCCGCGAGCCCGGCCTGGGCCTCGGCCAAGGCCTCCTCGAGGCGGTCGACGGCGACCAGGTTCAGGGAGAGGTTGTAGTGGCCCACGATGACCATGTCGACGCGGCCGGCCTGCCGGGCGGTCCGGCAGGCCTCGCGCAGCTCGGCGATCCCGGCCTCGCTCTCGCCCAGCGCCCCGAGGTCCGACCCGAGCATGTTCCGGGCGCGGCTCTCCTCCGCGGTCGCCCCGGCGGCAACGGCACACGCGATCGCGTCCTCGCAGACGGCCCGCGACTCCTGCCAGCGCCCCAGGCTCATGAGCGCGCCGCCAAGCGAGCCGAGGACCTTCGCCCGCTCAGGCGTGGCTGGCTCGGCCGGGACCAGGCGGACCGCTTCCTCGTGTGACGCCAGCGCCTCGCGGCCCTCGCCCAGGCTCCACTGGAGGTAGCCGACTCGGGAGTGCAGGAGCCCGGCAGTGACGGGGTCGCTCGCGGTGTCCCCGAGCTCCAGTGCAGCCCGAGTCAGCTCGAGCGCGCGCTCGAAGTCGCCCGCGAGATCCGCGTCGTCCGCCGCGCGGGCCCGCAGCGCGACCCGACCGGGCCGGTCACCCGCGGCCTCGGCGAGGCGCGCCTCGAGATCGAGGGCCCGTTCGAGATGGCGATGTGCATCGGCATACGCGTGCACGGCCTCGGCGCTGTCGGCGGCGGCGATCGAGTGCGCGTAGGCCTCGGGAGCGAGGCCGGCTTCCGCGAAGTGCACGGCCAGCTCGCCGGCGGCGCCGGCGCGGCTCGTGTCGGCCAGCTCCGGGTGCGCCTCCAGCCGTCGCGCAAACCGCTCGTGGAGCCGCCGCCGCGCCCCAGGCGTGAGCTCGCGCTCCACGACCTCTCGCAGCAGCTCGTGCCGGAACCGGTAGCGCTCGGTGGCGGGATCGAGCTCCAGGACGCCCTGGGCGATCGCGCCGCGGATCGGCACGTCGAGCTCCGCCTCGTCGAGGGCGAGTACCTCGGCGAGCAGGCGTTCATCGACCGGTCGGGCTGCGACGGCGGCCGCTTCCACCAGTGCCCTTCCGTGCGGGTCGAGGCGGCCGACACGGGCCAGCAGCACCTCGACCAGCTGCCGGGGACCGCCCGCCAGGTCCGCCGGGCCGGCATACAGCTCCTCGACGAACATCGGGTTGCCGTCCGAGCGGTGCCAGATGTGGTCCACAAGGCCCGGTTCAAGGTCGTCGCCAGCGATCAGTCGGAGCTGGCGCTCGACCTCGACCCGGTCGAGCCGGTCAAGCTCGACGGCGACCGTCGACCTCGATCGCTCGAGCTCGGCCAGCCAGACGAGGATCGGGTGGCTGCGCGGAAGGTCACCCTCGCGGACGGTGAGCACTACGGCCAGGCGCTCGTCCGTGAGGTTCCGGGCCAGGAACGTCAACAGGTCACGGGTGGCCCGGTCGATCCAGTGCACGTCCTCGATCACGAGGACCGCGCCGCCGATCGTCGAGAGTGCGCCGAGGCGATCGAGGACCTGCTCGAACAGACGGGCCTGGGCGAGGCCCGAGGACAGACCGGCGGGGGCAGGCAGGGGGTCCGGGTCGAACGGGGATGCTGAGCGGTCGGCGGGACGCGCATCGACGGACTCCGGGACCAGCACTCCGAGGTCCCCAACGCCGTGGCCGAAGACTCGCTCCATTGTGGCGGGGTCGGCCGTCCGGGCGAAGCGACGGAACGCCTCCACGATGGGCAGGTAGGGGAGGCCTCCCTCCCCGATATCCAGGCAGTCGCCCTGTAGCACGAGCGTCCCGTCCGGAAGCGAGGCGCCCGCCTCCCGCACGAGCCGGGACTTGCCGATGCCAGCCTCGCCGCGGACGACCACGAACCGCGGGGCCCCGCCGGTGGCCTCGGCGATGGCCCGGGTCAGGGTCAAGAGGGCCGCGTCGCGGCCGACGAGGAGTGGGCTCGTGATCCTGGCGGGCATGCTCCGCCGATCGTACGGGGTGGCGCAATCCCCAGGCCGCCGACGCCGAGACGCCGTCCCGGTCGGGACGGCGTCCTGGTGAGGGTCGTCGGGGGCTCGGCCGATCGCCGGCCCCTCCGCGTCACTGCGCGAGGCGGAGGCGGTTCGGGCCGCCGGTGCCGTCCTGGACGGGCGCCGGGTACGGGATGCCGGTGTACAGGATTCCGCCCCCGTTCGAACCGCGGACGATGATCCCGCCGTTGACCCGCGGGTTCACCACGAACCCGGTAGAGCCATTGACGATCGGCGTGGCGGTGGAGCCCGTGCCACCGGCGGCGGCCGAGCCACTGACCGCCGAGCTCGAGCCGCGATCGTGCAGGACGGGCGCCGTGCCGGCGGCGGGAGCGGTCTGCGACTTCGTGGCGCCAAGCTGGCTGAAGGCCAGCAGGAGCACCAGGCCGGCGGCCAGGGCGACCGCGCCGAACGCGATCGCGGGCCGGAACGTGCCCTGGGTGCCCTGGATGGTGCGAGACGCTGCGGACATTGGATCCTCCCTTGGCGCCGGTTGGCCCCGTTCTCGGTGACCTTGGTGACCGTCGCCGTGTGATGTCCGCATCGTCGTCAGCGGGAGCCCGGCTGAAATCGGGCAGAGTGCCAACCCGGCAGGCCGTGGGTACCTCAAAGATCCGCGGGCGCTGGCCTGCCTGCCTTACATGACGAGGCGAGGCGTGCTCGGGTCGTCAGGCCGCAGGGTCGTCCGCCGGCTCGGCCACCTGGTGGGCCCGGGTGTGCCACGAGTCGAGACCTCGGCTAGGACGCCGAGGGCGACCGCACATCAGGGAGGCCCGAACCCGACGCGCCACCACGGGAGTGCCGAGGCGCCCGTACCCGTGGCTCGAGGGCGTCGGGCACACGCACGGTCATCGTCACCGCACTCGGGGTCCAGAGCGTCGCCGATTGCCAAAGCCCGACCGGTGTTCCGAGTCCTCGCCGGATGTGGAGCCGATAGGTGTTCGTGTTGGCCGTCCAGCCGTTCCACACGGTGTACCGCGTGCCGGCGGTCGGCCAGATCACCGATGGCCAGTCGTTCTGCCAGTTGTCCTGGCCCGCACTGCCGACGGTCTCGAACTGGAACCACATCGTTCCGCCGTCGGCTGACTCCGAGGCGAAGACGTAGGTGAAGTCGCCGCCTTGCTCCCCGTCGCTCCAGGTCACGCGGATGCGTTGTGGATCCTGGAGTACGACGTTGACCCCGGACAGCTCCGAGCGGTAGGGGGTCGGGATGGTCCGAGCGGCTTGCCAGGCGCCCGACAGGCGCTGCCGGATGACCACGGCTGACGGCGTTGTCCACGCCACCGCGATCCGTGAGCCGCGGACGGCGACGGAGAAGTACCCGGTCGACTCCGAGCCCACGATGGTCGCCGCACCCCAGGACACACCCCGGTTCGTGGAGACCCTGCACCTGATGGTGCCCGCCACGTCGCTGAGCCAGCAGGCGGCCACCGTCTTCCCGCTCGCGGCGATGGTGGGGAAGCCGGTCCGACCCGACTTGAAGGCAATGGACGTCGAGCCAAGCCCGGTCCTCGACCAGTGCCGCCCGCCGTCACGGGAGCTCCGCACGTAGACCGTCCCGGTCGCGGCGTTCGTGTAGGCGATGTGGGCGTCGGTGCCATAGGCGGCGATGACCGGGTAGTCGACCCGGCCCGTGCTGGGGGAGAGCGCGATCCTTGTTCGCCAGGCTGACGACGAACCGTGGTTCGTGTTGACCCGGACGTAGAGCACCCTCGGGGCGGTCGGCGAGAAGCGGACGTACCTCGTCTGGCTGGCCCAGATCGCATAGACCTTCGCCCCGGCCGCCGCGAGGCCCATCGACGTCGTGTGCTGCGTCGTCGGATTGAGGCGGAATGGCTTTGTCCAGGTCGAGCCGCTTGCGCTGCCGATGTAGTAGACGCCGACCTTGGGACCGCTGTCCGTCGCCCAGCGGCCGCCGATGCGGTCGGTCGCGTAGACGAGGTGCAGGCGCTGGGACCCGGACCTCACGGTCCGGCCAAGTGCCGCCCCGCCGTTCCAGGCATACGCCGGGCCGGCGGCACGGGAAGCACCCCACGTCACACCACTGGGTGGCGGCCAGGCATGACCCGTGACGGGAACCGAGCGAACGCCGAGGGGGCCAGGGCCGCTGATGACGATGTCGGCTGCCCGATCGCCGCTGTCCTTGGGACGCCACGTGAAGGGGATCGTGCACGTTCCGTCCTGGGGGAGGGGACCGCCGGTGCAGGTCTCCGCTCCCAGCGTCACATCCGAGGCGTTGCCGCTCACCGTGATCCCGGCGATCGTCACGGCTGCCCCGCCACGGTTCGTCACCGACACGCTGCCGGGGGCTCCCGGGTCGCCGACCGTGACGTCATCGAAGCGGAATTGTGTCGGGCTCAGGTCGATCGGATCGATCCCGGCCCCGGTCAGCGCGACGTGCCGTGCCTCCGGCGACCCCGCGACGTCGATCGTCAGCGTCGCGCCACGCTCGCCGAGCGCCGTCGGCGTGAAGACCACCGGGAGCGAACACGACCCGCCGACCACGAGAGTCGTTCCCGAGCAGTCGCCGCCTGTGGTTGCGTAGTCGCTCGCGGCAGGCCCGGACAGCTGGATTCCGGAGATCTGCAGCGAGGTCGATCCGAGGTTCGACAGGGTCACCGCGGCGTTGCTGGCGCGGGCCAGCGGAACACTCCCATACCCGATGTCGCCCGGCACCACGGCCAGCGGGTCGACGGCCTCGTCGAACCCGATATCTGTCGTCGCCGTGCCGTCCTCGTTGCCATCGAAGGGGCGGACGTCACCATCGATGTCGGGCACCATCGCGACGCCGTTGCTCCCGGCGTCGATCAGGGGCGAGTCGGCCCGGAGGTGGTAGTCACCAGTGACGGCGGACACGAACACCGGATCGACACTGACGTTGCCGGCGGTGCCGACCGCCCCGGCGCAGAGCCCGGTCAAGCCTGGTCCCGATGGGGTCCAGGCGTCGGTTGCCCGCAGGGTCGGCGGCAGGCGGTCATACCCGGCCGCGCAGTCCATGAGGGTCGCATCCGCTGGTCCCACCAGGACGTTGTTGGCGAAGGTCATCGCGGAGTCGAAACCGCCCGCGGTGATGAGCGACCCCGTTGCTCCGGGCAGCATGACGAAGGTGTTGCCGACGATCGTCGGTCCGGGTGCTCCCGATGGGACCACCCACGAGATCGCGCCGTCGTGGAAGTGACTCCCGCTGACCTCGAAGAGGTTGTTTCGGATGACAGGCCTCGAGTCGTTGCCGATCGAGATCATCTGGACCGACCCGCGGAACGTGTTCCCTTCGATCGTCGGGCTGCTGTTGTTGAGGCCGAAGATGGGCCCACCGATGTTCTCGTCGAAGTCGTTCCCAACGATGGTCCCCGTGCCGGCGACCACCGGGAGAGGGCTGCACCACGAGCGGTTGTTCCGGAACGAGTTGTTCGACACCGTGCCGCCCTCGAGCCACACCGCGCCGGCCTTGAAGCACGCCCCGTTGTCCGTGAGCACGTTGCCGTCGAGCGTTCCTCCGGAGACCCTGGCGCCCCCTACATCACCGTACGTTTCGCCTCCGCCCTGGAGCGTGAAGCCATGGACGCGTGCGCCGCCCTGGATCACGACGACCGGGCCACTGCGATGCCCGTCGATGATCGTTGTCGCCGGTCCGTCGGTGCTGTCCAGGGTGACCCCGCCCGGGACGGTGACGTTCTCGAGGTATGTCCCGGGCGCCACGAGCACGGTCCACTC
>JANNHX010000082.1:0-3657 GCA_031404615.1 Chloroflexota bacterium | reverse complement strand
TGGATCGTGATCATCGCCCACAGCTCGTCGGTCCAGACGTGGTACGCCCACATGCAGCCGCGCCGGCCTGTCAAGGCCGGGGACATGGTCGAGGCCGGACAGGTCATCGGCTACGAGGGAAGCACGGGACGCAGTACCGGTGCCCATCTTGACTGGCGGGTCATGCGGAACGGTCAGTTCGTCAACCCGCGCCTCTACCTCTGAACCGCCGCTTACCGCCGACGCACATTTGGGGCTGCCATCGTCCTGGCCGTGCGCTCCATCGCGGCCTGAGCGTTCGCGACCGGACAGTGCCAACGATCAGGCAGTCAACGATACGCGGGCGCGCCGGAGGCGAGGCAGGAACCGCGGTGTCTCGGCCGCGTAGTCGTCGTAGCGCGTCCCGAAGCGCACCCGCATCTCGCGCTCCTCGGTGAGGGCCAATCGCCGGTAGGCGAAGGCGAGGACCGGGAACATCCCAAGGGTAACCAGGGTCGGCCACTGCACCAGGAAGGCGATCATGATGAGGAGGAAGCCCGCGTACTGGGGGTGGCGGACACGGGCGTAGAGACCCGTGGCGGCGAGCTCACCCTCGCGCTGCGCGTTCCAGAGGACTGGCCAGGCACGAGACAGCACCAGGAATCCCGCGATCATGAGCACGTAGCTCGCGATGTGGAATGGGCTGACGTGTGGGTCGCCTGTCCAGCCGATCAGGTCGTTGAGCAGGTGACCGCCGGCGTGCGTCGGCAGGAGCAGCGGGAAGGCGGTGCCCAGCCAACCTGAGAGCAGGTAGAGCGTGAGCGGGAATCCATACATCTCCGCGAACAGGGCCACGATGAATGCGGAGTACGCCCCCATCACGCGCCAGTCTCTCGCCGTCCGGGGACGGAAGAAGCTCGCGGCAAATGCGATGAACAACGCCGAGTCGATCACCACCACCAGCCATAGACCGCCGCCGAACTCGTCGCCCATCCCTACTCAGCCTCCTGCCCGGCCGGCAACCGCGATCGCCAGGTCGAGGCGACGTTCCAGGCCAAGGTCCGGAGGATGCTGTTCGCCGATGAGGCGCAGGTGAGCGGCCCCTGAGACTGGCGCGCTCGTGCGATGCCGCCGAAGTGAAGCGACCCCGCGAGACCATCCAGCCCGGTTCTCGACTCCGACGGTTCCTCAGCGTAGGCTCAGGCGACGTTCATGTCGGTGCCTATCGTTGGGATCGGCGCCCGGTGACTGCCGGGTGCCCCAACCACAGCAAGGAGCGCGAACGGTGACAGACAACGAGCTGGTCCAGGACCCGGTGTGCCAGATGAAGATCAAGCCCTCCGACGCGGTGGCGACCATCGAGCACAACGGCAAGACCTACTACTTCTGCAGCCAGGATTGCGCCGACAGCTTCCGCGAGGCGCCGGAAGACTACGTCTAGGCGCCGCTGACCCCACCCGCCCGTGGTCGCCCTGGGTCCGCTTGCCGTTGCCACTGCCGTCATGCTCGCGGCGCTCCTCGCCGTGCTCGCGTCGTGGTGGGCAGGCTCACGCGCCCGAGGGCAGCGGACGACCGCGTCAGAGCGCGTCCCCTTTACTGGCGGGCGCGCTCCGCAGGTCCATGCCTGGAACCGCTACCACGCCCGCTACTACCCGATGGCGCTGGTCTTCCTCGCGTTCGACATGGAGATGGTGTTCATGTACCCGTGGGCGGTCGTCTTCGTGTCAGAGGGCCTCATCGCGATGGTGGAGATGGGCATGTTCATCGCCATCCTCCTCTTGGGCGTCCTGTACGCGTGGCGCGAGCGCGCCTTCGACTGGACGTGACCTCACTCCTGCACCGGATGGCGGCCCGTGCCACCGTGCCGGTCTATGCCATCGCCGGGACCGGCAGCCGCGACGCCGTCCAGGACCTCCGCCTCGCCGATGATGTCGCTCTCGTGGATTCGCCTCGGGCAGCGAACCTGCTCCTGGTTGCGGGAAACGTCGGCACCGATCATGCGGAAGCGCTTGCCCGGGTGCACGATGCCCTGCCGCACCCCCGGGCAACCGCCCTGTGGAATACCGACGCGGGCGGTCTCAGGATCCCGGGGGCCCTCGTCGTGGAGCCTGGTTCCAACCCCGCCCCCTCGCTTCGCGCCCTGTTTCGGGACCTCATCGAGGGGCGGCGAGACACCGAGGCGGCGCTGCTACCGGACGAGGAGCCGGCGCCTTGGCGGGGCGTCGGGCCGTACGGCCAGGGCGGCACGGGCATGACCGGTGGGACGCCGTTCGGCCGCCCGATGGCCGAGCTCGGGCCGGATCGCGACGGCCTCCGTCTCGATGTCCTGCCCACGACGGTGGGCCCATTCTTCGCAGCGCTGCCGGCGGGACTCGTCCTCGACCTGCGGGTCGCCGGTGATGTCATCGTCGGCGCGGCAGTGACTGCCGCCTCGCTCGGCTCGACGAACCCCAGTGCCTCGGTGCCCTTGTTCGTCCGTGCGCTCACCGAGCCCGTCTCCATCGCCGACCTTGAACTCGCCCGGGCACGAGACCACCTCCGGTGGCTCGCTGAGGCGCTTCGCATCCAGGGGCTGCCGGCGCTTGGCCTTCGGGCACTCGCCCTTGCCGGCCGAGTCGAGCATGGAGCCGGAACCGAGATCCGCCGGCTCGGCGTCACGATCGGGCGGACGGGTGCGTATCGATGGTCCTTGGCGCCGGCGGCCGGGCGACTCGTTCCCGACCTAGCCGGGCTGGCACTGGGCCCGGTCTCTCGCGCCGCAGGGCTGCCCGAGGACGCTCGTTTCGACGATCCTGCCTATCGCGCACTCGGTTTCGAGCCCATCGTCGGCGGGAATGACACCTCGGCCGCCCGCTGGAGGCTCCGTCTCGAGGAGGCCGCGCGGAGTCTGGAGCTCGCGGCGCAGGCCGGCAACGCCCACACCACACCAAGGGGTGTCGTCGAGAGTCCCCGCGGGCGGCTTGCGCTTGGCGATGCCCCATCCCAGCGAGCGATGGCACTCATCCCCGCGCTGGTCGAGGGCCTCGAATGGGGTGATGCGATCTCGGCGCTGGTGAGCCTCGACCTCTGCCCGGACGAGGTGGCCTTCGTTGCGAACACGCGTCCGGTGGCCGCATGACCGAGCCGTTCGGCGTCCCGGCGGCGATCGGCACCGTCTTGGTGCTGATGGGTGCGGGCGGGTACACGGTGGCGCTCGGAGACCGGTGGGTGGCCGCAGCCGTTGCCGCGCGACCGATCCGGCTTCGCCGGATCCTCGCCGCTCCGTTCGAGGATGCGGCGCTGCTGGTTGTCACGTCGCGGTCGACGACGGAGCGGCCGGACGGACCGGGCTGGGCGCTCGCGCCGGCGCTCCTGACGGCGCTCGCCGCGCTGGCGTTGGTCATGCTGCCGCTCGGGCCCGGAGGCGCACCCTCTGATCCCTCGACGGGCTTCGTGGTCTTCTCGGCCGCCATCGCGTTCGTGATGATCGCCGTGTTCCTCCACGGCTGGTCGCCGAACTCGGCGATGCCGCTGCACGGGGCGTACCGGTACGGCGCCATGGCGCTCTCGTTCCAGATCCCATTCCTGCTCGCCATGCTCGCGACGGCCCTTCCGGCCGAGTCGCTCTCGCTGGTCCGGATTGTCGATGCCCAGGCCGATCTCTGGAACGTCATCCGCCAGCCCCCTCGGCTTGCCGCTCTACCTCGTCGCGGGACTGGC
>JANNHX010000081.1:0-2213 GCA_031404615.1 Chloroflexota bacterium | reverse complement strand
ACCGCACGCTCGACAAAAAGGCGCACAGCCTCGTATTGGGTGATCTGTTCTAGTGGTGGGAGGCGCTTGGGGTCTGGCAGGGAGAGGGGCGGAACCGGATGTTCTTTCTCGCCTCTCACCTGCAACCTAGCCCTGCTGGTGACAAGCATTTTGCCCCGATATCCGCCAGCTGTTTCTGGTCGGATCCTGCCCGTCCGAGGTGATCAAACTTGATCTGCACCGTGCCGCCGAACGGATGTCGGTCAAGCACGCTCCGCATGTCCGGGTGCTGAACTATTCCGGGCCGCGACGAGCGAGCTCCTCACAGCCAGGGTGGACATCGAGACCACTGCCTTGGCCCTTCCCCGACTCGCGATCCCCGGGCTTGCCGACTGGTGCGCCATCCGGCTCCTCGACGACGACCTGGATCGCGTGGGGACGGCCTCGAGGTCCCCGGAAGAGGAGGCTGCCGTCCAACGTCTGGCCTCCATCGCGCCACCCGACCTGGGGCCGTGGCTGGCCCCGGGCGCAGCGTCGGGCGGCACCGTGGCATCGATCGCCGGCGATGCGTCCGGTCCGCTCGCAGATCCGGAGGCGGCCTCGATCCTCGAGCGTCTGTCGACGCGGTCGGTGGTGATGGCTCCGATCGGTGGCCCGTCCACCGGGTTGCAGGGTTGGCTCGTCCTCGGCAGCAGGACCCCCGACCGCTACGGGCCGGAGGACCTCGCCATGGTCCGCGACGTCGCGGACCGCGTCGCGGTGGCCAGGGAACGGTCGCGCCTGTTCGCCGCGATCACGCGGTTCAAGGCGACAGTCGACGTCACCGAGGACGCGGTGTACATGTTCGACCCTGATTCGCTCCGCCTGACCTATGTCAACAGGGGTGGTGCGGACCTCGTCGGGTGTGACGCGGCCGATCTCGGCGACGAGAGCATCATCCGCCTCCAGCCCGCGGACCACGAGACAGCGTTTCGCATGCACCTGGCCGAGGCGCGCCGCAGGCCCGGCCGCTCGGGCTCGTTCACGGGCGTGCTGGCCCGACGCGATGGGCACCGGGTCCCGGTCGACGCCCGCCTCCAGGTGGTCACGCTGCCGGATGGAGCGCGGACGGCCATCCTCACGGCGCGCGACATCAGCGACCGCATCGATGTCCAGGCGCGACTGTCGAGGATCGCCGGTGACGAGCGCCGCCAGGCGGCCGAGCTGCGAGCGGTCATCCATGCCATGGGCGATGGGATCATGGTCGTCGAGCCGTCAGGCCGCGTCTCGCTCGCCAACGATGCCGTCGCCACCATCCTGGGCGGCGATGTTCCCGCGGAGCTCGCGGAGCTCGCGGAGCGCCTGCAGCTCGGATCCATGTTCACGAGCGGGCCGCACGAGGACGAGACGGGCCCCGAGACGGGGGATGGCGCCCAGCCCCGGACCATCCGCCTGGACGACGGGCGATGGCTCGAGATCGCGACCTACCCGGCGGATCTTGCCGGCTCGTTGACCGAGGAGACCCGGGCATCCCGGATCGTCGTGCTCCGCGACGTGACCCGCGCCCGCGAGGCCGAGGCCGCCCGGGAGGCGTTCCTGGGCGTGCTCTCGCACGAGCTGCGCACCCCCGTAACGACGATCTTCGGTTGGGCCAAGGTCCTGCAGCGGCCCGGCCGGCGCCCGGATCGCGCCGAGATGCTCGCCGACATCGAGGTCGAGGCGGATCGGCTGTACCGGATCGTCGAGGACCTGCTCGCGCTCACCCGGGTGGAGGGCGGGATCCGCGTCGAGGGTGAGCCGCTGCTTGTCCAGCATCTCGCCGGTCCGCTCGTGGCCTCCGAGGCACGGCGGTGGGGTGAGGTCACGTTCGAGGTCGAGGTCCCCTCGGACCTGCCCGCGGTCGTCGGCGAGCGAACGTACGTGGAGCAGGTCCTCCGGAACCTGGTGTCGAACGCCGCGAAGTACAGTCCGGCCGGGACCGTGGTGACCGTCGTGGGCGAGGTCGCGCCCGAGGAAGTGCTCATCCGGGTCCTGGATCGCGGGCGCGGCTTCGACCCGGAGGAGGCCGACCGGCTGTTCGAGCTGTAGTACCGGTCCTCCAGCACCGCGCGGGTGGTCGACGGCGCCGGGATCGGCCTGTATATCGGGCGCGGCCTGATCACCGCCATGGGCGGTCGCATCTGGGCCCTGCCGCGTCCGGGTGGCGGATCGGAGTTCGGGTTCAGCCTGCCGCGTTGCGAAGAGGATGCCGCCAT
>JANNHX010000080.1:0-1654 GCA_031404615.1 Chloroflexota bacterium | reverse complement strand
CTCGGGATCGAGCAGAGCCACAGCCGGCCCCACGTCTCCAACGACAACCCGTACAGCGAGGCTGCCTTCAAGACCCTCAAGTACCGGCCGGCCTTCCCGGACCGCTTCGGCTCGCTCGAGGACGCCCGGGCGTTCTGCGCGGACTTCTTCACCTGGTACAACACCGTCCACCGCCACAGCGGGATCGGCCTGCTCACCCCGGCCGACGTCCATGCTGGTCGAGCACCCGAGATCACGGCGGCCCGGGCCGTCACCCTCGACGCCGCCTACCTTGCCCATCCCGAGCGGTTCGTCCGCCGGCCGCCCACGCCGCCGGTGCTGCCGACTGCCGTCTGGATCAACCCGCCGCCGACAAAGGAGACGCCGCCTCAGTAATCTCCACCACCGGGTGTCTCACCGAGCTTGACAAGTTCCGTTGCGGTCGAGTCGCCCATCCAAGCTCGTCACCTTCGCCAACGGCACCACCGCCGAGCGCAAGGAGCGGCCGGCGCACGTCGCGGCGGGCTGGTCCTTCGAGAAGGGCGACGGCTCGCAGCAGTTCGGCCCGATGACTCGCGAGCCCTGGGACTGACCGCGAGCCCTGGAGTTGCTGGCGGACCCGGGTCGGCGGGCGATCCTCGACGCGGCGATGGCGCCGCACGACGTGCGGATCGGCGACGACATCGGCGGCCGCTTTACCGGGACCGGCGCCGTGATGGGCTTCCGGGCGAGGCTCGAGGTGGGGGAGCTGGGGATCCGCTCGACGGTCCCGGGCGAGGGCGCCATCGGGCACGGCTGGGAGGCGCTGGTCGATCGCCTCGCGGGCCCCCGACTGGGAATGACGCTCGGATCTGGCTCCACCCCAGAGCGTGGCGTGATGCTCTGAGTTGGCCCCACCCTCGACCCCATCGAACCCCCGTACGCTCGCTGACTGTCGAAGGTCTGCAGCGTCTGGGAGAAGGAGCAGTCGAGGGTGTGCCGGCGATCGAGCGTGACCTGGTCGATGACCGGATCGACGTGCTGTTCGTCTCCGCGCAGCGGTTCGCGAACGAGGACTTCACGACGCGCCTGCTCCCCTCGATCCAGCGCTCGATCGGGATGTTCGTCGTGGACGAGGCGCACTGCATAAGCGATTGGGGCCACGAGTTCGTCCCCGACTATCTGCGCATTTCGCTGATTTGGCCACGCCAGTCCGCGCGAAATGGACACCCTGGATCGGGGTTTTGGCCACCCCCTCGGAGGCCGCGTCAGCGGCCGACGCGGGGCGTCGCTCTCATCCCCTGATCCTCACCTCCTCCCGATGCGTTGCAGGCCCGATGGCCGGGTAGTGTGACACGGCGCGGGCGTCGCGCAGCGGGCTCATGGGCGGGCCTCCGCGCGGCGCAGGGACGCACCCGTGAGCTCGATCCGGTGGGCGCCCGCGAGCAGGCGGTCGCAGATGGCGTCGGCGACCGTGGGTTCGCCCAGGCCCTCGTGCCAGAGGGCGACCGGGAGCTGGCTGGTGACGATGGTCGAGCGGACCCCCGACCGGTCCTCGATCACCTCGAGCAGGTCGGCGGCCTGGGCGTCGGTGAGCGGCTGGAGGGCGAAGTCGTCGAGCACGAGGACCTCGATCCGGGCCCAGGCGGCGAGCAGGCGGGCGAGCCGTCCGTCGACCCTCGCGGTCCCGATCTCG
>JANNHX010000079.1:0-1627 GCA_031404615.1 Chloroflexota bacterium | reverse complement strand
GCGAGAAGCCCAATACGAACGCCAGCCCGTGGGTAAAGGCCGGGCGACGACCGGTGGTGCCCCCACCGGTCGCGCCGACCATGTAGCTGACGTAGGCGGGGACCAGCGGCAGGCAGCACGGGGATGCGAATGAAACGATGCCGCCGAGGATGGGGCCGATGCACGGGCTCCAGCCCGCAGCGAACAGCAGCCCGAACAGGAAGGAGCGGGGGTAGCCGGGGGCCGCCGAGCCGGAGCCCGCGACCATGCCGGCGAAGCCGCCGGTGCCGCCGGTGCTCCCGGCCATGACGAGCCCGCCGCCCGTCGTGGGCATCGCGCGGGTGTCGCGCCAGAGGGCACGGACGTTGATGACGCCCGCGACCTGGAGGCCGAGGAAGACCAGCAGGGCGCCGCCCACGACGTTCATCACCTGGCGGTCGATGAACACGCCGATGGTGCCGATCAGCGCCCAGAAGGCGACGAACACGAGCGAGAAGCCCGCGACGAACGCCAGCCCGTGGGCGAAGGCCGGGCGACGACCGGCGGTGCCCTCACCGGTCGCGCCGACCATGTAGCTGACATAGGCGGGGACGAGTGGCAGGCAGCACGGGGACGCGAACGAGAGGACGCCCGCCGCGAAGGCGATGGCGATCCCGAAGGTGCTGCCGAGGTCCGTCACGGCTGGATGCTCGGAACCGGCGAGGCCGCCTCGGGCGACGCCGACAGGGATGAGTTGGGCGAGGCGGAGGGATCGGGCATCATCGATGCCGAAGCGAACGAGTCGAGGTGCGACTTGACCGTCTGGGCGAGTTGCGAGGTGGGATCGATCTCAATGACCCGGTTCCACTCCGTCTGGACGGCGGCCCAGTCGGGCTCAGGCTGGTTGAGGTACAGGAAGCCGAGGTCGTAGTGGGCCTCCGCGTTGTCGGGTTCCTGCGCGACGACGGCCTTCCAGACGGTCTCGGCGTTGACGAGGTCGCCAGTGTTGAAGTAGGCCGCGCCGCGAGCGAGTTGGGCCCTCACGTGCGTCGGGTCGATAGCTAGGAGCTTGTCCAGCCAGATGGCGGCGGTCTCGTAGTCCTCGACCCCGTAGAACTCCTCGGCGAGCGCCAACAGGGAGACCGTGTCCTTCGGGTCGGCCTGGACCTTGCTCATCCACTCGGCCACCTTGGCTTGGTCGATGGCACGGGCGGCGGGGGACGACTGCGCGACCTGGCTGGGGCCTGGAGAGGCGGCCGGGGTGCCGTTGACGATGGCGTTGACCCCGAAGAACAGCCCGATGGCCGCGACGGCCGTCACGCCGCCCAGGAAGAGCTTCTTCCAGACGTTGTTCTCGGCGGGGGCGGGGGCCGCCAGGACGGCGGCCTGGACCGGAGTCGGAGCGGGAGCCGCCGCGACCGGCTTGGCAGTCCTCGCCTGCGGCTTCATGTCGTCGTGCACGCTGGGGGTCACCATCGCGTAGAGGGCCGCGAGGTCCTCGACGTCCGGCTCACCCTCGATGTCGAGCTCGTCCGTCGCGTCCGCGACGGGCTCGCCGGGGGCGGCCGCCGGGGCGGGGCCCCGGCGGGCCGGAGGTGTCGCCGGCCCGCCGGGTACGACCGACGGCGAACTCGCCGGGCTCCAGAGGGCCGAGCCCTCGAGTCCGACC
>JANNHX010000078.1:0-2837 GCA_031404615.1 Chloroflexota bacterium | reverse complement strand
GGCTTGACGGCCAAGCGCCGCCGCGCGGCCTCGGGCAGGACGAGGTTGAGCGCTTCCGTCACCGCGGTCGCAATCCGTGACTGGACCTCGAAGACCCCGGCAAGGACGACCGTGGAGTCCTGGCGCCAGAGCTGAGTGCCGTCTTCGACCTTGATCAGCCGGGCGCTGACCCGAATGCGTCCCTGTCCCGGGGCGGTGCGGTCAAAGCGCACGCTGCCCTCGATCAGGTAGCCGACATCCAGCTCGTCGCCGATCTGCCGGACGGTCTTCGCGGTCCTCTTATACTGCATCGCGCTCGTGCGGGCGATCACGTCGACGGTGCTGGTGCTGGCGAGGCGTCCGGTGATCTCCTCGGTGAGCCCGTCGGCGAAGTACTCGTCCTCGGGCGCCCCGAAGTTGGCGAACGGGAGCACGGCGACCCGCGCGCCATGCTCTGGGCGCGCCGTCGGGCCGAACCGAACGACCGCTCCGTACAGCAGCACGAGCAGGCCAACGGCCAGGGCCGCGACCGCGGCGACGCGGCGCCCGCCCCGCAGGCGACGCCCGCGCCGGACTGGCCCGTGAAGCGGGGGCTCGGGCTCGCCCGGCGGCCTGGGTGCGGCGAGCGCCTCGGCGAACTGGCGCACAGTCGGAAACCGGTCGGCTGGAGCCTTGGCGAGGGCGCGGGTGATCGCCGCTTCGATCGCCGCCGGCACCGTGGAGCGCACCAGGCGAACCGACGGGATCGGCTCGAGCGAGTGGCGCGCCAGCACGGCCTGCACGCTGGGCCCGGTGAACGGGGGCTCGCCGACGAGCATCTCGTAGACGACGCAGGCGAGGCTGTAGAGGTCGGCGCGACCGTCCACCTTCCCCCCGCCGGTCTGCTCCGGGCTCATATAGGCCGGGGTCCCGAGCGCGATGCCGGTGCCCGTCAGCCGCTCCCCGCCCGCGGCGTCCACGGCCCGCGCGATACCGAAATCGGCTACCACGGCGTGCCCATCCGACAACAGGATGTTCTCGGGCTTGATGTCGCGGTGGACGACGCCCCGCGCGTGCGCGAACGCGAGAGCGTCCGCGACCTCCTGCGCGATGAGCATCGCGTCCTCGATGGGGAGCTGACCCGCACCATCGAGACGGTCCCGGAGCGACTCGCCCTCGACGTGCGGCATCACGTAGTACAGCACCCCGGCGGCCTCACCCGAATCGTGGATCGAAAGGATCTGCGGGTGGGTCAGGGACGCGGCGATCCGGATCTCCCGCAGGAAGCGCCCGGACCCCATCGTCCCGGAGAGTTCAGGACGGAGCACCTTGATCGCGACGCGTCGGCCGTGTCGGAGGTCCTCCGCCAGGTAGACCGTAGCCATGCCGCCGCGACCCAGCTCGCGCTCGATCCGATACCGGTCGGCCAGGGCCGCCGCGAGCGCGTCTATGGGTTCCGACATCGCCCCAAAGATGCGCCGCGCCCCCGCCTGGGGAAAGGACCTCGTCACAGGTGCGTCGCGTGCCCCGCCTCGAGCACCCGGGCCTCCCACTCGCCACCGGCGGCGAGCCAGGTGAAGTTGTGGCGACAGAGGTTGGACTCGGTGGTGGTGCGGCCGCCGCGCCAAACCCCTTCGTGGAGAGTCGGACTGGAATTTGCAAAGTCCCTCGGCGAGGAGGAGGCGCGCCATGTGCGGGATCGCAGGCTACGTGACGGCCCGGCCGACGGTATTAGCCGTCGATACGCTGGAGGCGATGCTCCAGCCGGTGCGCAGGCGCGGCCCCGACGACGAGGGCGTCTGCCTCATCGCGCGCTCGACCGGGGCCGTGCGGTCCTACCGCACCCGCCGCACCGCCGCGGCCGCTCCCGTCGCGGACCACGTGGAGGCCGAGGCCGGGCGCTGGACGCACGACCTGGCACTGTTCCACACCCGCTACGCGGTGATCGACCTGAGTGCGGCGGCGCATCAACCCTTCGCCGCGGCGGACGGCTCGGCGATTGCGGCGTACCACGGCGAGATCTACAACCACGTGGAGCTGCGGCGCGAGCTGGAGCGCGGCGGCGTCAGGTTCCGGACCACCAGCGACACGGAGGTCCTGGTCGAGGGGTACTGCCGCTGGGGCGAGGCATTGTGGGCCCGGCTGAACGGGTTCTGGGCGGTGGCGCTGTACGACCGGACCCGGGGCGCGCTGGTGCTCTCGCGCGACCGCTTCGGCGTGGCCCCGCTCTACTATCGGGAGACGCCGGTCGGCCTCTATTTCGCCAGCGACATCGCGTCGCTACGTGGCGTGGCCCCGGGGGCCGATCCGGTTCCCGCGCGGGTGGCCGCCTTCATCGAGACCGGGCTGCGCGACTTCGACGACGGGACCTGCTTCGACGGCATCCGGGCCTTTCCGCCCGGTGTGGCCGCCGCCGTTGCGAGGGGCGAGGCCCGGCTCACCGGCGCGCCGCGCCACCGCTTCTGGACCTACCCGGACAGCCGCCTCAGCACGCGCGATCTGTCGTTCGCGGAGGCGGTGGATCGCTTCCGCGAAATCTTCTTCGACGCGGTGGCCGTGCGGCTGCGCGCCGACCTGTCGGTGGCATTCGAGCTGAGCGGGGGGCTCGACTCGTCGTCGGTGGTGGCGGCCGCCACGGCGCTGCGCGGCGAGCTGCGCACCTACACGATCACCGTCCCGGAGAGCGACGAGGAACCCTACGCCAGGGCGATGCGCGCCGGCCGCTCGCTGGACTACCGCGTCCTCGAGGCCCCCGAGGCGGCGTTCGGGGCCGAAGCCGTGGCGTTCGGCGCACTGATGGGAGAACCCTCTCACGCCCCCAACACCTACACCTGCTACCGGATGCGGTGCGCGATGCACGCCGACGGCGTCGGCGTCGT